>DATEPO010000462.1:0-16555 GCA_035273145.1 Nitrospiraceae bacterium | reverse complement strand
GGAACCATGTCCTGATGTGGTCGGCAGTCTTACGCAGCCGATATGCGAGCGGGCTATGCGCGACCAGGTTTCGGGTGCTCCTATCGCAGTGGCAAGGAAATCGTTTAGTGTATCGAGTCTGGCTCCCTTCCTTGTGCTTGCTCAAATCCTTTTCCAGCTCCATCATCTTCAATTCCCGGCCGATCACGGCGTCATGGAAATTTTCAAGGCCTTCATTTTCCCGAAGAGTAATTTTGACTCTTCCAACTCACGGTCCCTTGGCCTGCAGCTCTCATTGAGCTGTTGAATCTTTCTTTCGGCTTCCTTCCGTGCCGTCACGTCCCGGAAAAAAGGACTGGACTCCGGTAAAGGATAGACGTGGTGCTCGAACCAACTGTCGTAGGGCGGATAGAACATATCGAAGTGCACCGAAACCTGGTCGCGCATAGCGCGCTCGCATATCGGCTGCATGAGACTGCCGACCACATCAGGACATGCTTCCCAAATGATCGTTCCTAACAGCTCCTCCGGTCGTCGCCGGGCCATTGCTACGCCTTGTCGATTCATATACGTATAGCGCCCATCTCAATGCAGCACCATGAGCCCTTCGCAGGTCACGCCACCGAGATTCCGCGTGCTCCGACAGATGAAGCACGGCTTGCTCCCGAGCCGCCCATTCGGCTCGCAGCCCCGAGGATTGAAATGCAGGCGTCGTGGTAGAATGGCGTGAGGGACTATTTTCTATTCATTTTCTATTCGCGGCAGCCGGATGGTAAATGTAGCTCCTTGGCCCGGTCGGCTCTCCACCGCAATCTCGCCTTGATGTTCCTTGATGATCCCGTAGCTGATCGAGAGACCTAAGCCCGTGCCTTTCCCGACCTCTTTCGTCGTGAAGAACGGATCGAAGATGCGGGACTGCGCGTCGGCCGGAATGCCGATGCCGGTGTCCCTCACCCGCACCTCGACATGCGGGCCGTGCGACGTGCTCTCGATGCGAATAATTTTGCTCGGCGCACGTTCCACCGCATCGCGCGCGTTCGCTAAGAGATTGATGAAGACCTGCTCCAGCTGAATGGAGTTCCCCATGACGAGTGGGTCGTGCGGCGAGAGATCCAGGGTTAGGTCGATATTGCGAACGCGGAATTGCGCTTCGATCAGGGAGACGGACGCCTGAACGATCCGGTTGAGATTGACCGGCTCGAACGGTGCGGAAGCCCGCCGGCCGAAGGTCCGCAAATGTTCGACAATGGTCGCCGCTTTTTTTGTCTGCTCGATCGCCGCAGCAAGGTTTCGGGCGACCTGCTGACGATCGATCGGTCCTTCTCGCACCGTGTCGAGCACATTGCCGACGAATAGGCCGATATTGTTCAGCGGGTTGTTGATCTCATGCGCCACGCCCGTCGCGACCTCGCCGAGACTGGCGAGTTTCGCGGCCTGGACCAATTGCTCCTGCTTGTCGCGCAATTCCTGCAGGCTTCGAGAGAGGGCCTTTTCAGTCTGCTTGCGTTTCGTGACATCGACACATGCGCCGGCCATATACAACGGATGGCCGGCCTCATCGAAGAAGGTCTTGCCTTTGTCATAGAGCCAGTGCTCCGTCCCATCCGGTCGGATCACACGGTATTCCATCTCGAAGTCGGCGCCTTCCTCCACGCATCGACGACAGGCATCAGCGACGCCCGCGCGATCGTCAGGATGAATCAGGGCGAGGAACTGATCCGGCGAGTGAATCGTGGACCCCGGCGAAAGGCCGAACAAGCGGTCGAGGGCGTCGTCCCACTCTATTTCATTGGTTCGCATATCCCATCGAAACGTGCCGGTCTCCGAGGCTGCCAGCGCGGCGCGCAAGCGCTCGGTGTTCTCACGCAACGCTTTTTCCGCCTCCCGTCGGTGCGTGATATCGCTGATGACGGCGATGAACCCTTGGACCGCCCCATCCAAGCCGAACTCGGGTTTATAGCTGCAATGCATATATCGCCGTCCCAGAGCGTCATACGGTATCGTCGCCTCGAATTCCACCGCATGACCCGATAACGCCATGTCGACATACCTGCGAAAGCTTTCGTAGGCTTGAAGCCCTACCACCTCTTCGATGTGCTTCCCGATGCAATCTTCCGGCTGCATCCCGAGGCGCTCCGCAAAGGGCTTGTTGACGAACTTATAGCGGACGCTTGTATCGCATTGAACGATGTAGACGGGCGCGGTGTCGGTGATGAGCCTGAGCTGCTGCTCGTGGTCTCGCAGCGCCTTCTCCGCCTGCTTGCGCTCGGTGATGTCCCTCAGAATGAGGTGAATGGCCCGTTCTCCCCGATCCAGAAAGGAGGAGGCGACGACTTCCACATCGACGACGGTTCCATCGAGCCGCACGATGCGTTCTTCGGCCATCGCAAGCGACTCGTGGTCCTCGCGCAAGCGTGTCATACGCTCTTTTACGAAAGGCCGACACTCAAGGTGAAACAAGCCGAACGGCGATGTGCCGAGTAATTCATCACGGTGAGCTGCGCGGAAAAGCGCGAGTCCCGCTTCGTTGACGAACACGATCCGGTTGCCTCGATCGATGAGAATGGCGTCGGGAGAAAATTTGACGAGGCGTTTATACCGGTCTTCGCTGTCACGGAGCGCCTCCTCGGAACGTTTGCGATCGTGAATATCCGTCGAGGTGCCGATCCACTTGATCAGGCGCCCCTGCTCGTCGCGCTGAGGCACCGCTCGTGAGAGATGCCACCGATATTCGCCGTCGGCGCGCCGTAATCGATACTCGGTTTCGCAAATCGTGCCGTCCCGCACCGCCTCGCTCCATCGTTGCTCCGCGCGCGGCACATCGTCCGGATGCAACACGTGCATCCATTCGAGCTTCAACGCCTTGCTCTTCGATACGCCGGTATACTGGACCCACTGTTGGCTCACATAGTCGGTACCGCCATCCGGCCCCGTCGTATAGACGATCTGCGGCATGGCTTCGGCCATGGACCGGTAGAGCGCCTCGCTCTCGCGATGCAACTCGGACACTGTTTGCAATTGGAGATTGTTTCGCTCCAATTCGGCGGTGCGCTCCCGGACCGTTTGCTCCAACGCCTCCGTGTGCCGCTCGACGGTCCGGCTGAGCTGCCGGAGTTGAATGGCCCGCTTGAGCCAGGCGAGAAAAAAGTCGCGATCGATCGGTTTGGGAATAAACGCATACGCGCCGGCATTCAGCGCCTTCACGCCCATGTCACGATCGCCGTGGCCGGTGATCAAGAGTGTGGGGGTGGTCGGCCGGGTCTTCAAGACGCGCTCCATGAATTGGAATCCGTCCATGCCGGGCATTTTCACATCGCTGACGATGGCATCGTAATCGGTGTCGCCGATACGCTCCAGCGCCGCGGCCGCCGACTCACACGTATCGATGATTATGGTCGGCAAGCGAACCGCCACCACGCCCTTCAGCGCCTGCAACATAACAGCATCGTCATCGACAATTAGAATATGATCGGGCATTGCTCGGCCATTAGTAAAGGATGGGTTCAAATATTCTGCCCTGATTGTTCGATCGCGCGATCGCCACTATTCATCAGGCAAAGGCGTGCAGATTTCTGAAGACAAGCTGATCGTCGACATTATGGACGGGCGAACGATTTCGGTGCCTCTTGCCTGGTATCCCCGATTGTTCAATGCGACCCCCGCTCAACGGACGAACTGGAACATATCGGCGGCAGTGTCGCCGATGCACACCAGCGCAGCCGTCGCCGATTCGCACGTGTCGATGGTGACACCGTTCAGTCGCAGCGCCACCATGGGCAGAGAGCGCCAGCAGCATCATAGGATCATCATGGACGATTAAAAGCCGTGAAGCCCTGCAATGTTTGTATGGATGGCTGGATGAATTCAAGTCAGGAGCCATAGCGAACGCATCCTTGCGTGAAAGAACAGAACCGTCAATCCCGTACCGAATAAAGCGGTAGATTATTGAGGGGGCCAGTATAGCGATGTATGAGACATGCTGATGTCAGTGTACAGCCTACGTGGTGTATGCCTGAGCCAAGGGACGTTCGCGTCCATGATAATCGCCGAGCGCGGTGTAAAGACCCAAGCTGTGAGCCATCAGTTTTCCGATTCGACGATCAAGCCGACCGCCGAAGGCTGATCGCTGATAGTCTTTTTCTCCTTAGAACGTCTTATACTCCAGCCATTTTCCGTTCAGCGTGATCTTGCATCTCGCCTCACCGTGCTCACCGGTGACACGCTCCATGTCGATGGTGAAGTCGATCGCGCTCATGATGCCATCGCCGAACATTTCATTCGCCGTGTCTCGCATCGCATCGCCATAGACGCCGATAATTTCCAACAATCGATATTTGAATGGATCGGTGGTATTCGGGAACTCGCCGCGCACGGGAAACTGCGAAAGAGACTCAATCGCCTCCTTATCGAGCCCCAGTTTGTCTCCTATCTTTTGGGCTTCCTCAGCACTCAAGCGATGATTGCCGTTCAACGCCGCAGCCACGAATAACGGGCTCTTACCGATCGTTTTCGCCAATTGAGCGATGGTCACATTTCTTTCCCCCCGTTTCGCCTTGATCGCAGCCGTCACCTGTTTCTTCTCCATGCCTATCCCCTCCTTCCTTTTTTCTTCTACTTCTCTCCATTAAGCCGCGCGCATCGAGCGAGCACTTCCCAAGTGCGGGCTCTGCGAGCACGGGATGATCCCGCCTATCCCGGCCTCAATCATCGCGGCCTTCCTCTATTCCATACTTCTTCACCTTGTATCCCACCTGCCGCGCCGTTAAGCCCAGCAGCCGCGCTGTTTTCGCCTGATTCCATCCGGTCCGTTGCAGCGCGTCCAACAATCGAGCGCGTTCAATGTCCTGTAAACTCGTCCCGAACGGCATGCGTCTTTCTCCGTCAGGCGACGCAGATTTCGTCACGCCGGCGGTGGTGACCTGTTTCATGTCGGCGAAATACCCGCGCAACGAGACGGGAACCGTTTCCAGGGACACTATTTCGCGGCCGGGATCCGCCATCACCACCAGACGCTCCACGCAGTTCTGCAACTCACGAACATTGCCGGGCCAGTGATATCGGCCCATCAAGCGCAGCAGGTCTTCGCTCAGGCGGATGCGGCGGCGATTCTGGCGATTGAACTGCGTCAGAAAATAACCGATCAGCAAGGGAATGTCCCCCTCCCGCTGCCGCAGCGGCGGCAAGGCAATGGGCACGACATTGAGCCGGTAGTAGAGGTCCTCACGAAAGGTCCCGGATGCGACCATCGCTTCCAGATCGCGATGCGTCGCCGAGATGACCCGAACATTGACCGGCACCGAGCGGCTGCCCCCTACGCGCTCGACGCATTTCTCTTGCAGAACCCGTAAGAGCTTCACTTGGGTCGTGGCCGGAATGTCTCCGATTTCATCCAAAAACAGTGTCCCTCCATCGGCCAATTCGAACTTCCCCTTGCGCTGTTCATGCGCGCCGGTAAATGCGCCTCGCTCGTGGCCGAAGAGTTCGCTTTCCAGGAGCGTATCCGCCACGGCCGCACAGTGGAGCGGGATGAACGCGCCGGCTGCCTGAAGACTTTCCGAATGAATGGCGCGGGCAATGAGTTCCTTGCCGGTTCCGCTCTCGCCGCGGATCAGGACCGTCGCGTTGCTGTGTGCCACACGATGGATAGCCTCCTCGATTTGTTTCATCGCGGCGCTGCACCCCACCAGTTGGATGGGGGACGTCTTCACCGCGCTACGTATTCCTTCCGTAACTGTCGGTTGAGCAATCTTCTCTCCTTCGGTCCTTAACTTTGCTCGTATGGCAGCGAGTCGCGCATCGAGCAGTCGTCGGACGGCATCGAGCTTCTCCTCAAGTGATGCCGCTCCGTCGAATGCCGCACACACGGCTTCCAAAGAGGCCTGCTCATCGAGCAGATTTTCATGAAGGGGATCTTTGGTCATGCTGCTCACGAACCTAACCCATTGCGTTAAAAAAAAGCGCCAGGACACTGTACGAAGATCCTAGAAAATCTTCAAACAGGCCTGGCGCCATTGCCCGATGAGCCGACTTCTTTGTCGGCTCTTCAGTGCTGAGGACTGAGTACTGACTGCTGAATAACGAACAATCGATTCTCAGCCACTCATAGTAAGATAATGGAGGATACTCAAAACGCCGAACCCACAAGGCCGCAGGCGAAGCAAGCGCCGGAGACGTACCCTCTGGGGTACGTTGAGGACGCTTGCGAGACGAGAACGCAGTTGGGCGGCGTTTTCAGCATCCCGACTGCCCTACACGTCGTAGTAGAGAAAGAACTCATACGGATGCGGCCGCAGTCGCAACATGTCGACCTCTCGGTTCCGCTTGTATGAGATCCACGTTTCAATCAAGTCCTCGGTAAATACACCACCCTTGAGCAGGAACTCGTGATCGCGTTCGAGATGCTTGAGTGCGTCGTCCAAGCTGCCCGGCATGGTGGGCACCTTGGCGGCCTCCTTTGGCTCGAGATCGTACAGGTCCTTCTCCATCGGCTCGCCCGGATCGATCTTATTCTCGATCCCATCCAAGCCCGCCATCAACATGGCGGAAAAGGCGAGATAGGGATTACAGGCCGGATCGGGAAACCGCACTTCGATCCGCTTTGCCTTCGGACTCGGCGAATACATCGGGATCCGAATACCGGCGGAGCGATTCCGGCTCGAATAGGCCAAGAGGACCGGCGCTTCAAATCCAGGCGTCAACCGCTTATAGGAATTGGTGGTGGGATTGGTAAGCGCCGCCAACGCGGGCGCGTGCTTCAGAATCCCGCCGATATAATATAAGCACATCTGCGAGATGCCGGCATACTCCTTCCCGGCAAACAGCGGCTTGCCGTCTTTCCAAATACTTTGATGCGTGTGCATCCCCGAGCCGTTATCCCCGAACAGGGGCTTCGGCATGAACGTCACGGTTTTGTGATGGCGGGCGGCCACGTTTTTGACGATGTACTTGTACATCATCATTTTGTCGGCCATCTTCACCATGGAATCAAAACGGAGATCGATTTCCGCTTGTCCCGCTGTCGCCACTTCATGGTGATGCTTCTCGATGGGGATACCCGCCCGTTGCATCTCGAGGATCATTTCGCTGCGGATGTCTTGCTGCGTGTCGGTCGGCGCGACCGGGAAATATCCTTCCTTGTGCCGGATCTTCCCGCCCAGGTTCACGCCATCCTTCCCGGCGTTCCACACGCCTTCATCAGAGTCGATGAAGTAGTAGCCGCTGTGGCTGTTCTGGTCGTACCGCGCCTGGTCGAAAATAAAAAATTCCGCTTCAGGTCCCCAATAGGAGATGTCCCCGATGCGTGTGCCCTTGAGATATTTTTCCGCCTTCTGGGCAATATGGCGCGGATCGCGGTCATAGTTTTCCCGCGTGATCGGATCGATGACGTTGCAGACGAGGCTCAGCGTCGGGACGTTGGTGAACGGATCTAAACAGGCCGTGGCGGGATCGGGTACCGCCAGCATGTCGCTATTATTGATCGCCTTCCACCCCCGGATCGACGAGCCGTCCAGACCCGAACCGTCCTTGAAGACGCCCTCGTTCAATTCCTCAATCGGAATCGAAAAATGTTGCCACGTCCCGATGAGATCGATAAATTTGAGGTCCACGATCATGACCTTATTCTTCTTCGCGAAGTCCAGTACTTCCCGGGGATTCATGCTGCTCCTCCTTTCGTCGCCCTGCTGTTAGCCATGTTCACGCTCATCTCCTCCTACACTCCAGTGTGGATCGTCAAACAACGATCGACTTCCTCTGTGATCCGAACGCGCACGGCTTCGAGCCGTGTCGGATCTTCAATTTTGCCGCCGGTTTGATCGGTGACGTAAAACACGTCCGCGACTTGGTCCAGACGCGTCGAAATACGTGACGCATGCACGGATAATCCGAGTTGAAAGATGGTATGCGTCATCACGTAGAGCAATCCTTGCCGGTCATCCGCAAAGACATCGATGATCGTATAGCCATCCGACGTTTCGTTATCGATGCGCACTTCGGTCGGCTGGCGATTCGCTGGAAAGTGACGCGATGAGGCGAGCCGACCGCTTCGCGCAAACAGATTGTCGACCGTCTCCGCGCCCTTAAGTACGCGCTCGATCGTCTCGGCGATCGAAGCCGGCCGATCGGCCGGCGGCACGCCGTGATAATCCGGATCGGCAACGTGAAACGTATCCAGGACGATGCCGTCCGGCCGCGTCATGATGTGCGCGTCGAGAATCTGCAGCCCTTTCGCCGCCATGACGCCCGCGATCTTCGAAAAAATACCGGGGGTTAAATCATTGAACGTGATCACGGTATATTCGCTCGCTCCCACGGTGTCATTAAAGTGCGGCTCCACTCGAATCTGACCGGGTTGCAGCGTCCGGATGGCGGCCAAGTGGACCGCGATGCGGCTTGGCGGTGTGCCGAGAAGATATCGCAGTGGAAATTCCTTCAACTGAGATTCGATCCAAGCCGGTTCGACGGCGAGCGCCCTCAGCATGCGATCCTGCGCGATCTCACTCGCGACCTGCTGAATCTGCTGCAGTCCATTTCCCTGCTCGCGCTCCCCGGAGACTTCGGGCAGCGTCCTCAGATACAGCTCCACCAGCAGAGATTCTTTCCATTTGGTCAGCACGCCCGGTCCCACCGCCGCGATGTCGGCTGCCGTCAAGGCGAGCATCTTCCGAAGGACCTCCGGCGTGCCGACCTCTCGTGCGAACCCAAGCATCACCTTGTCATCGTACGGATCGCGTCGAAAGGCGGTATGGGCCATCAACAGATGACGATGGACGAGAAAGACGAGCGTTCTGGTTTCTTGCTCGTCGAATCCCAGCCGGGTCGCCGTCTCTTCCGCAATGGCTTTGCCGACTTCGCTGTGATCTTGTTCACGCCCCTTTCCCAGGTCGTGAAGCAAGATCGCCAGGTGCAGCAAATCTTTGCGTCGAATCTCCCGATACACGTCGCCGAGAATGCTTTCTTCTTGCGCCAAGGCTTCGCATTCGGCGACAGCCAACAGGCTGTGCTCATCCACGGTGTACTTGTGGTATTGATTGAATTGCATCAAGCCGCGGACCGACGCAAACACCGGAATGAGCTTTTCCAGCACATGAGCGCGATGCATCGCCTCCAGCGTCGCCGCAATCGCCCCCGGTCCCGAAAGCAAGCGAAGAAAAATCCGGCTCACGTCCGGACGCCGAAAGGCGTCATCCGACAACGTATCCAGGTGGCGATGGATATCTTCCAGCAAGGTCATATCGATGTTCAGGCGTCGCATGCTCGCTACTTCAAAAAGCCGCAACAATAGTTCGGGGTTGCCAAGCACGCGGGGACGCAACTCGACGGGAACCGTCACTTCACGTCCAGTCACCAAAAAGTATCCATCGATTTTCGGACTCGGCCACAGCTTGGCCATTCGGTCCCAAAGCGACACGCCCCGGCATCGATCGATGAACCGGACCGAGATTTCATGCAGCCCCATCGTGTGGCGATAGTATTGCTGCATGAATTGCTCGACCGCGAGGAGATGCGGTCGATCCTCGAAGCCCAGGAGTTTGGCGAGCCACACCTGTTCATCGAACGAAAGAATTTCTTGCGCCATGCCCGCATGCACGTGCAGCAGCGCGCGAACATGCCAGAGAAATTCTCGTGCCTCGACCAGGGCGGCGTAGTCCTGCCTCGACAGAATTCCGCGGTCGGTCAAATCCAAAATGGTCGGCGCCTGATACTTCACCATCCCGATCCACTGCAGTACATGGAGATCCCGTAATCCGCCTTTACTTTTTTTGACGTTGGGTTCAAGGAGATAGACCGTCTCGCCGAACTTCTCGTATTCGCGACGGCGTTCGTCCATTTTTTTCTCGATGAAACTTTCAATCCCTCGCGTCACCACCCGACTGAGATAGCGACGTTGGAATTGCTGAAAGAGATCGGCGCTTCCGGCCAAAAACCGGGCTTCCATCATGGACGTTTTGATCGCCAGATCGGTGGCAGCCAATTCGAGACAATCTCTCATGGTGCGCACGCTATGGCCGACCTGAAACCCAAGATCCCAGAGATGATGTAAGACTTCCCGTGATAAGGCGGCGGCGGCGTCACCGGCTCCCGCCTCGAAGAGAAACATGAGATCGATATCGGAATACGGCGCCAGTTCGCGACGGCCATACCCGCCGAGCGCGACCAGGCAACACTGTTGTGAGCCGGCTACGGCTACTTTCTCCTCTGATTTCCGGAGAGCATTCCGGTACCGGCCGATGATCAACCCATCGACAAGCTCGGAAAAGGCGCCGACAATCTCAGCCCCTGAGGCACCGTCAAGCAATCGCTGGTGGATGGCCCGGCGTTGATCCGCCAGCAACGCGCCCGCCGCTTCGGCCTCCGCCGTGTTGAGCGCGCCGATCGTGTCTCCGCCCGTAGACAGAATACTCACAGAGCCGTTTCTCCCGTTTCTCCCGTTCGAATGCGGACCGCCGCGTTTAAATCACGCACGAAGATTTTTCCATCGCCAATGCTTCCCGTCTTCGCCGTCCGCGTAATGGTCTCGATGACCCGGGGCACCAGAGTATCGCTCACCGCTACTTCGATTTTGACTTTGGGCACGAATTCAATCGTGTACTCCGTTCCTCGATACGTTTCCTTATGGCCCTTCTGCCGACCGAAGCCTTTCACTTCCGTCACGGTCATACCCTGCACCCCGATTTCCAACAGGGCGTCTTTGACTTCATCTAACTTGAAAGGCTTGATGATCGCTTCGACGAGTTTCATAGCATCTCCCTGAAGAAAGCCCTCAGCGTTCAGCCATCAGCGTTCAGCTTGGGCAGTAATTCTAATTCGGTACTGAGAGCTGATGCGCTCTTGTCTTAAAGTTGAGATTGTTGCGAGCCGAGAACGAAGTTGGCGACCATTTTCAGCATCACAATCCCGTACGGCGACGAGCGCGTCATCATAGCCGATCTTCCCCCTCCAGACAATGGCGTAGGCGCACAGAATCTCTTTCAACGGCTTCTTATTCGAGACTATTCCGGTATCCATTGGTGATCGGCATCCGACGATCTTTCCCGAATGCGCGATGCGTGATTTTGATCCCGATCGGTGCCTGCCGCCGCTTATATTCACTACGGTCCACCAGACCGATGACATGCGTGACTGTCTTAGGATCGAACCCCATCGCCACAATGTCATCCGGCGCTCGGTCTTCCTCGACGTAGGCTTTCAAAATCGGATCGAGGACATCATACGGCGGCAACGAATCCTGATCGGTTTGATCGGGTTTTAATTCAGCGGTCGGAGGCCGATCGAGAATGCGTTGGGGAATCACCGGCGCATCTCCTGTCGCATTACGAAGCCTCGTCAATTCGTAGACCATCGTTTTCGGCACATCTTTGATGACCGCAAATCCACCTGCCATATCCCCATAGAGCGTGGCATACCCCACGCTCATCTCACTCTTGTTGCCGGTTGTCAGAACCAAATGTCCAAACTTGTTGGAAACGGCCATGAGGAGATTGCCGCGAATCCTGGCTTGCACATTTTCCTCTGTGGTGTCCGGCCTACGGCCTTTGAAGACCCCGGCCATGGCGTTCAAGTAAGACTTGAATAGTCGGGTAATCGACATCGTGTTTACCTGAATACCCAGACGCCGGGCCAGCTCAGCGACATCTTCGCGACTGGCGCGCGAGGTATAGGGTGACGGCATAAACAATCCGAGCACATTATCTGCCCCCACCGCATCGACGGCAATCACCGCCGTCAGCGCTGAATCGATCCCTCCACTGAGGCCGATCACCACGCGCTGGAATCCGTTCTTCACGACATAATCCCGTACTCCCGTTACCAAGGCTTGATACACTTCCGCTAATGGATCCAATGCCGGCCCGGAGGATGCGGCGCGACGGGAACGGAGTCTCGCCGTATACGACTTCGAGATGGTCCTGCGATCGACCAACGCGGAAGCGTTCCGGGCGGGCGATCTCTTATGCGTGGCGCGCGTGTGAGACAGCACGTCGAACGCCAAGTCAGCAATCACCAGATCTTCTTGAAACGCCTTGCCTCGAGCGAGGATGTCTCCATTCTGATCGACGATCACGCTGTTGCCGTCGAACACTAATTCATCCTGACCGCCGACCATATTGGTATAGGTCACGATGACATCATTGTCCTTCGCGCGCGCGGCAAGCATCTCCTCACGCAACCGACTTTTCCCGACATGAAATGGCGAGGCATTGATGTTGACGATGACTTCAGCGCCCGCCGCCGCCTGCACCTTGGTCGGACCTTTCGGTAGCCAAATATCTTCGCAAATGTTGATCCCAATACAGGTCCCGTTGAGCAGCACGAGAGGAACCCGATGGCCGGAATGAAAATATCGGCTCTCATCGAATACGCCATAATTCGGCAAGTACCATTTATAATAGGTCATTACCGTCCGCCGATCGGCGATGATCGCGGCGGCGTTAAAAAGATCGTACCGTCCGGCCGAGACGACCATGGGATGATCGACGCTCATCTTTGAACGCTCGCCTTTTGCCACATAGCCAATGACTGCGGTCATGTTTTGACAATGACGGATGATCTCGTCTAATGCTCGGCGATTGTCGTCCAAAAAACTCGGCTTCAGTAACAGATCCTCGGGCGGATACCCCGTGATGGCCAATTCCGGAAACGCAACCAGATCGGCTTTCGCCTTCTGCGCCTCCCGTATCCACATCCGAATTCGACGGACGTTGCCCTCCACGTCTCCCACCATCGGATTCATCTGCACCATGGCGATACGAAAAAGCCGCATAAACCTAGCGCGCTCGTAAAAAACCGTTCAGTCTGTTTTGTCGATTGAGCCGACTCAACGGACCTCGCTGCCTTCAGCAAAAAAAAACGTCCTTTGCTCAAAGAAGCAAAGGACGTCATTGTCCTGTTCAGTAACGGTCGTCGCAATCCACGCTCTGCCGAGACGCCATTGTCTTGCAGATCGTAAAAACCTTGTAGCATTTAAGGGTTATGGTGTCAACTCTTTTTCAATTCGCGGGCTATGTCGTTATGTCTGTTGCTCGGTTTTCCGTAAGCAGATGAACGGACCAATGGAATCAGCGCTCTCCCGCCTTACGTCGCGCGTGCATTAATTTCTCCTGCCAATAAAATCGCTTCGGCAATTTCCCGCATAGACTTTCTCAGGTCCATGCTTTGCCGCTGAAGGAAGCGAAACGCCTCCTCCTCGGTGAGCTTTTTCGTTTTCATGAGGTAGCCCTTCGCTTGCTCCACGAGCTTACGCACGGCCAGAGCTTCCTGCATCTCGAATGATTTTTCGATCAGTGTCGCATGCTCAATCGCGATGGCGGCTTGATTGGCAATCGCCTGCATCAGCTTCACCTCATCCGTGGTAAACAAATGCGGCATGGAGGTATAGCTGTTGATCACTCCCACCACTTTTTCGCGGATCATCATCGGCACCGACAAGAGCGAACACAAGCCTTCTTTTTTAGCGATATCCGGGTACATGTAGTTTCGGTCGCATGTCACATCGGGCACGATCATGGGACGCCGTTCTTGCACGACCCGCCCGCTGATGCTTTGTCCTAATTTCAGATTCGGCTTCAATCGATACTGTTCGCTGAGACTCTGTGTCGCGACGATGCGTAATTCTTGTGCGGCGTGATCGAGCAACATGATCGAACAGATCTTGGATTCCATCGTCTGCGCGGTCATTGTCACCATGAGATGCATGACATCTTCAATGACACGATTGGAGACGACCGTTTCCGACACTTGCGAGAGCGTCTCGAGCTGGCGCGCCTTGCGCGTCATCTCATCGTACAATCTCGCGTTCTCGATGGCGCCGCCGACCTGGTTCGCGATTGTCGTCAGCAGCGCGAGTTCATCGGGACGATACCGATGGAGCCGTTTGTGCTGGACATTAATCACGCCGACGACTTCCTTCTTGGCCATGATCGGGACGGATAAGAAGGCCTGATAGCGGTCTTCAGGAAGATTATGAAAAAACTTGAAGCGTGGATCATCGCTCGCATTGCTTGAGATCACGACCCGCGTTCGTTCCCTCGCCACCCACCCGGTAATACCTTCCCCTAGACCGATGGTAATGCGGCCGATCAATTTGGGATGAGGATTCTTCGAGGCGCGTAGAATAAGCTCTTCACGGGTATCGGAGAGCAGATAGAGCAAACAGGCATCGCCCTTCGTGACCTCCGTCACCATATCGACAATATGAGACAGCACCGTTTCAAGATCCAGGGTGCTGCTGATCGAGCCGCTGATTTTATGGAGCACTTCGACTTCGCGTATCTTTTCTCGAAGCGCCCGTTCGGCAGTCGTAGGCGATGAGCGGCGTTGTTCGTTCATCTGTTCAAAGATCCCGTCGCGATTTGATCAACGTCTTCGGTCTGCCGCTTCGCGTCACGACCTCATCACACCGTCGTTGTGCGTCGACTCAGAAACCATCGCTTACAATCGGCTCGCTCCAATGGCGCGATGCGCACCCGCCCGATGCGTTCAGGAAATATGGAGTAGACACGTCCTTTCGCCACTTTCTTATCATGCTGCATGGCAGTCCAGAGATCGGTGAAGGACGCGGGCGGTAGAGCACCCGGCAGCCCCGTTCGGCGAATCACCTCCCCCTGTCTCCTCACCAGGTCCTGTTTGCAGAAACCCAGATAGTATGAAAGCTCTGCTTCATGGACCATCCCAATGGCCACCGCCTCCCCATGAATGAGGCCCCGGTATTTGCCTAATGACTCAAGCGCATGGCCGATCGTATGGCCATAATTTAAAATGCGCCTCCGGTCTGATTCTCGTTCATCCTCCATCACGATCGCGGCTTTGATCCGGCACGACTGCGTGACAATGTGCTGAACCGCCTCTTCTTCCATCTTCAAGAGCCGATCCATATGCTGCTCCACGTACGTGAAAAATGGCTCATCGGCAATCACGCCGTATTTAATGACTTCGGCTAATCCGCCGAGCCACTCGCGTGTCGGCAATGTGTTTAAGGTGGCAATATCGATCAAGACAAGTTTGGGCTGATAAAAAGCGCCGATCAGATTTTTTCCGAGCGGGTGGTTGACGCCGGTCTTGCCGCCCACACTGGAATCCACTTGAGCGACCAGCGTCGTCGGAACCTGAATAAACGGGATACCGCGCAAGTACACTGCAGCGGCAAATCCGGTCAGATCGCCAATGACGCCTCCACCTAACGCCACAAGGGCCGATCCACGCTCGAAGCGCTCTTTGACTAACTCGTCTAAGATTCGCGTCCCCCAGCGTAGCGTCTTCGTCCGTTCGCCTGCGGGCACGACAATCAGATGTCCATCAAGACCGGCCGATTTGATCGCACGCATCGCGCGCGGTCCATACAATTTTCCAACAGTCGCATCCGTGACGATACCGACTTTACCGCAAAAACCCAAGGTATGCAGTCGTCGGCCCAAGCTATCCAAGAGGCCGGCGCCCACCACAATGTCGTAACTTCGTTCAGCCAACGATACTTTGACAGAAGATTCGACGATAGCCATACGGATAGGATGATGAGCTCAGGCAATCCTGCCGAATATCAGGCAAGGATCCGTACGCTCAGAAGAAGACCTGTGAGAATGGGCGGGATGGTAGCACACAGACAAACAAACTAAAAGATCCACGTAGTGCAGGAGGGGTGATTCGGATTGAGTCCCCGCTGCGCGCAATCAGCGGAGCGGGGAACGATACAATTCTCTTAAATCCTCTTCATAGGTTCGTTATGTTATCTTCACGATCGATGGAGTCAAGAATATCAACAGCTCCTGCTTCGACACGGTCTCGGTCTTATTCTTGAACAGCCAGCCAAGCACAGGAATGCGCGAGAGATACGGCAATCCTGCCACAGTGTTGGTTTGCGTGTCGACAAAGATGCCGCCAATGACCATGGTTTGGCCATCAACTACTAAGACCTGAGTAGTCGCTTCCCGCTTATCGATGCTGGGGCCTGCCGGATTGCTTCGAGCGCCCACCGCATTACGGGTGGCTCGAATTTTCAACAGCACTTGTTTGAGCGGTTCTTTCGGATCCCGTGACGTGATTTGAGGAGTGACTTGTAATTCCAAGTTGGCATCGACGAAGGTCGTCTGAGTTCCCTGCAACGAAGTCGTCTGGAACGGAATCGATTCACCTTGGGAGATTTTGGCCTCGCGCTTATCCAACGTCGTGATCTTCGGAGCCGCGATCACCTTCGTCAAGCCGAGCAATTCTCAGGCCGATAACCGCAGATCGAGAGCCAGACCTCCCAGACTGCCGATCTTGCCGAAAGTAAAGCCGGCCGCAGGAACCGACGACAAGCCACTGACGGCTGCCGGAAGATTTACGAGGAATGATCGAGTAATGGTGCCGGTCGTCGATGTCTGTTGCTCGGCAAATGGTCCAGTTTGATTCCCGACAAAGCTTAATCCATTGTTTGAGGAGGTCGCATTGGAAATGCCCCATTGCACACCGAGTGATCTCGCGTAGGAGGTATCCGCCTGAACAATACGCGCTTCAATTTGCACCTGCGGTACCTGTAAATCTAAGCTTCGCACCAATTCGGCAAACGCCACAACCTGAGATTCCGTATCACGAACGACTAACG
>DATEPO010000461.1:0-21319 GCA_035273145.1 Nitrospiraceae bacterium | reverse complement strand
TTCTTTCGTTTCCTCGTTACTTGCCTGGGATGCGAGTGAACATGCCCAATCCATCCTTATTCAAATTCTCAACGACGACGTGGATGGCTCTGCCATCGGCGCCCATGGTAAATGTGACGCCGCTCAACCCGACGGCACTTTCGCCTACGGTGTCATAGTAAAACGTATCACGGGTATAGTGCCTCAGTAGATACGCCAACCTCTTAGGTCCCTGCCGCATCATCAGCTTGCCGTCCTGCACGACGATGTCAAGGTTGCCGTAGAAATCGTTCGCGTACGCGCCGACATAGAAATCGTTCGCTAGCGCGGGAAGCCGCGATGCGGGCGCTTTGGAGTAATCGATCGGGCTGCGTCCTTCTTTTGCCAGGGCCTCAAAGATCGGTTGAAGAAACGCGAACCAATCCTGTTGCACCTTGCCGTAGGTCGCCAGATCGAGGAAGCTTTGCCCAACAGCCTCCGCCGCGCCTAGCGGCTGCGCGTTCGTGAGCACGACAATGCCGAGCTGGTCGGCGGGCAAGAGAACGACCATCGTCGCGGCGCCCAGCTCGAACGCGCCCGAATGGCTCAACCTGACGCGCCCCAACTCGTCGTACCCCACATTCCACCCTAACCCATAAAAGCCATACCGTTCAGTGGCAGGTCTTGGCAGCGGGTCGCTCACCATATGAGGGCGATACGTCTCCGCCAACGCCTTAGCCGCCATGATCGGTTCGCCATCCAATGTACCGCCGTTCAGATGTAATCGCATCCATCGTGCCATGTCCTGCACGCTCGAACTTGCGCCGCCCGCAGGCGATTGGGCGTCAGGGGCACGTTGGTATTTGGCCACCCACTTGCCGTCAATCAAGACGTGACCGCGCGCACGATTGGTGTGCGCGAGGAAGTCGGATAGGCGGGAGCTTGTGGAATTCATGCCCAGACGTTTGTAGAGCCGTTCCTGAGAGATCTCTTCCCACGATTTTCCCGCGGCGTCGGCAGCGGCGACCGCGCCTTCGGTCAGACCGAAATTGGTATAGGCGTAATGCGAACGAAAATTGTTCTTCGTGGGAACAAAGCGCAGGCGGCGCAACACCTCCGCCCGGTCATAGCCCATGTCTTCTAGCAGGTCACCCACATGTTCAGGTAACCCGCTGCGGTGCGAGTACGTGTCGCGGATGGTAAGCGCCGCCGTTACGTAGGGATCATGCATTTGAAAGCCGGGGTCGTGATCGATGATGCGGTCATCCCAGGTCACCACCTTATCGCTGACTAACCCCGCGACCACCGTCGAACCGAGCGGCTTTGAGACCGATGCGAGCTGAAATACGGTGTCCGCATCCACGAGGTCGGGCTTGCCGGCTTCCCGCACGCCGAAGCCTCTGGCATAAACGACCCGATCCTGGTAAACCACGGCAATGGCTAGACCCGGCACGCCAGGCTTCTTGAGGGCCTCTTTGGCGAGCTGTTCAAGTTCCGGCAGCGCCGCCTTGACTTTCTCGGGGGTGATCCCGGCGGCCAAGACTGGGTTGGTCCGATCCGAATCGCTTTTACTTGCTGTGTGCGTCCGGGGAGATGAAGCCTGACGATCGGATGCACAGCCCGTCAAGAATAGTCCGCCGACTAGAAGGGAAAGAGCCCCGATCGCAACCGTGGCCCAACGCGATGCAGCACCGGCAATTGATACGAGGACGAGCGAGCCGCCGGCGGCATTGCCGAGCTTGATACGATCTTCACAGACAATACGCATGTAGTTCATGGGTTCCGTTTTCCTTATCTATGGCTGAATGGTTTCTGCTTACATTTTGCACATAACCTATTACGTTTGGCCATCGTCGCAGCTCTTTCGGGTATCGAGCTCACTCAATCTGCTCCAACCCTAGAAGCCCAAATCGACCGTCACATAGATGTAGATGGCCACGCTCGCCACCGTCTACACTATGCGGATCCAATCCTATGAGATCGCCGGCAGTCGGAGCAATCATGTGTTGGCTCGCGCCGACCATAGCTTTGCTCATGCCATGAGTGGCCGTTGCAAGCGCGGTTCAGACTCTGTGTGGAGGAACGCCGCAGTGATATCGAGCGTACACACGACCACGCCCGTCACCACGTCAATCCCTACCAGTATCATGTTGGCCGGCTCGGCCAGCAATTTCAGCCAGTTGAACATCGGCGGCAGTTCCAAGAACAAGTTGCGCGCGAATTGCATATCGGTAACGGGGTTTCTGTTACTGCTCTGCACGAACGCGACGATGAAGACGATGAACCGAGCAATGCCCAGCCCCACCCGCAGGAATGTCAGCACGCCTTTAAAGAAAGTCTGGATTGCCGACGGTAGATCCTTGAGGTTGATCAGGCCGAACGTGCCTAACAAGGCTAACGCTAGGCCCAACCCCCATGCGGCCCACACTTCCGCAGTCGGTACCGGGCCGGGAACCATCAACGGGAAGAACGTCGAGATGTAGCCGAGGCTAAACACCAGCACCATGATTCCGCCGATGCGCAGGGTAGGCGACGGCTCTTCGCCCTCTGGGGGTGTGCCGATGAAGTCGACGACGCCGCGCACGATGCCCAACCCCAGAGCGATGCATCCGCCGATCAAGCCCTGCATCTTTTTGAGCACGTCCGGTGTGGCGGTGGTGCGCGACGTCTCAAGACCAACGGTCGAACCGGTGATGCCGTCTTCCGACGGGTAGCGCCCTTCGGCAACCCGGTAGATGATCGTGACCGGGATGGCGGCGATCAATGACACAGCATTGAGGACTGTGAGTGGCTCGCCGAATATCAATTGATACAGCCAACTCAGGAACGGAATGTCCACCGGCGTGTTGAGCAATGTCATAGCGGTATTGATTAGCGCTCCGATCGCGCCGATCAATCCGTCCACCAACGCCTGAGTGACCGCGACCATGCCGAGGATCAAGTCTTCGACGATGGTCAGGAGAAGATTCAACGCCGACTTGAAGAAGTCGCCCGCCGACTGCGATTGGCCGATCTTATTGATGGCGGTCTTCAAATTGTTGAAGTCGTCTGCCAGCGCACCTTGCAAACTCGTGACGAAGCTCGTCAGGAACTCGCTCAGCTTGCCATCGTCATCGTCTGGGCTGGGGCGGGCACTCAGGCCACTCTGCCCAGGTTGGGCACCGGGCAATCCGGTCTTCATCTTCTGTGTGGTGTGCAGGCATTGCACGGCGTGCGAGCTGCCCCCGCTGTCAGGCCCAACGGCACCTGGCCCGGCCGTGAAGGCCGTATGCGGCGTGGAGCGGGCGCTATTCACCGTGTTGATCTGCGTGGCGTCGTCGATGCCCAGTTTATCCCGGATATTGTCGAACAGATCCTTGATCGCCTGCTCGCCCTGTTGGAAGAACTGATCCACCGACGGCTTGACCTGAGTCTGCATCGTGGTGACGGCCTGTTTGAGATTGGCGTTGATCTGATCCCGGATCCACTTGTGCGTATGAATGATCTCGCCAAAGTGGAACAGCACGCTCAACGCGGCGATCACGTCCTCGATGGCCTTGAGCAACATGTGGAAGAACGAGCCGATGGCCGCGGCGATGTCGTCGATCACTTTGACGATGGCCTTGAATACCCGCTCGATGCCGTTGACGACCATGCGGATGCCGACCATCACTTCATCGGCGATGGTGACAATGAGATCGGTAATCTCGGCCGCGACTTTCTTGAGCCAATTCCAGAATTCCTCAAAAATATTCTCGCCTACCCGCTGCGCTACTCTCACACCCCGCTCATGTTGGCCCCCGCTGGACGAAGATTGCCACGGCGGATTCACCGTCGCCGGTGGCAGCGCGTCTATCGTCGCCTGCGCATCGGCGTGGGGCACGATGCTGAACGTGGTCGTGGTGGTGGGCTGGCCTTTCGGCTTGGAGAAGATCAAGCCTGTCGGTTGTGCGACGGTCGTCGGACGTTGGGCGGGAATGTTCGTCGGAAAGTACCCGGACCCGGTCAGGTCGGTGTAGGCGACGTATTTCGGCGGTGAGGCCGTCGCAGCGGCCACGCCGGGTTTGCCGGCACGGAGCGTGCGCTGGGCCGACTTGCGCCCGCTTGTGTGCAGCATCAGCCGATTGAACAGCGTCTTGGCCGAGTTGCTTGCGCCGCCGAAGTCAACGCCGCTTTTCATTTGAGATACAGCGCTTGCGCAGTTTTTGGGCTGGCCGGCTTGTTGCTCGTCCGACGTGAACAGGGCTGTGGGTTTCGCGCCGTTGCGACCCGCATAGCTCTTGGTCGTCACGAGATTGACCTTGTCGGGGTCGTCGTCGTTTGCGCTGGCGTGCGCCGTCGTCACGCGCCCGTGGAACTCGTGATCGGGGTTGACCACGATGCGCTCATAGGGGTCCATGAAGCCCGCCCATACCCGCAGCGCAGGCGCATACATGTCGGGGGTGTCGGTGCCATCGGACTTGGCGTAGCCGCTGGTAATGACCAGTGCGCCATCGACGCCGGTTTTGACCGAGGCGTATGCCGCGTCACCGGGGCCGACGTCGAAGGTTCGGCCCTCGATCATGAGGGTCATCGGCGTGTCGGCCCAAATCTTGATCGGTTCGTTGGGCTGGGGCGTCTTCTGATCGTCCACCACCGTGAGGTGGGTCTGGTAGCGGGCGCGCGAAGGCGGAGTTGGGTCGGTGGGATTGCTAGGATCGCCGCCGGGTGCATGTTCATCGGGGTCCTGCATCATCTGCGACTCGATCACGAAGTCGCGCAAGGTCTGCGGCAATGTGTCCACCCGGATGCCGAACACCTGCACCGGGTTGCCGCCGGTCGGGAACTCCGCGGATCCGCCGGCGTAGATGACACCATTGGTGACGCTCCGTGATAGGGTTGAAATAGACGTGACGCCGGTAGGGAGGCTGGCACGGTTCCGGGTGTCGGGATCGTAGCCATACAAGCTGGCCGGCAACGCGCCGCTGGAATCAAAGACGCCGAACAGCACGGTCAGGCCGCCCTGCGGATCTTTGTAGAGCACCGGCGTGGTGAAAACCTCGGTGTTCTGCTTGACGAGAGAGGGCGTGCCGTCGGCAGGTTTGAGCTGATTGTCGAGCGACCACAGATTGCCTTGATTGTCGCCGAACCACAGCCGCGTGCGCGACGGGTCTGGGTTGGACAGGGCGCTGCCCACCCGTGTGCCGTCATCGTAGGTCAGGCACGTGGCAATGTAGCCGGTCGGCAGAGGGAACTCCATATACTGGTTCTGCTGGTCATTATCCAGGTTGAAGGCGACGACCTTCGTTGCCGCCCAAATGAACAGGGCCCGCGATGGGGTTGAAAAGCCCGGGAAGAGGAGTTGACCCAGGCTGGGCGGTCCGAGTACGAGGCGAGGCTCGATCTCGTTCCTTGGAGCAGTCGTAAAAGGCATGCTCGCGCCGGTCCGATTGCCGTCGCTCAACCTGAGTGACACTGTGGTGAGTAAGCTCAATCCCTCGCCCGGGTCAGACTCCAAGTCCCACATCGTCGCGATCAGTTGATCGCCTGCGAACAGTGGCGTGGCCACGCGATGCACTGGTCCATTCGTATCAAACGGAGCCGTCCAGCGGGTTGAGATCGGTTGATTCTGCGCCACGGCAGCCAATGCCTGTTTGGTATCAAGGCAATACACCACGCCCGTTCGGTCGCCGAAACATAAGGTCGTGCCATTCAGCGCCGGCGTGGCGTCGACGCCGCCGGGCGTGGTGAACGTCCACTTCACCGCCAGCGTGCGCGCGTCGAGCGCGATGATCTGGCCGGGTGTGCTGTTATCCTCGTACTTAAAAGGCGCACGCCCGACATACACCAATTCATTGACTGAGTCGAAGATGATCTCAGAGTATTGGCTGGTATTGCCGGGTAGCGGATAGGTGGCGACTTCCCGACCGCTGTGTGCATCGAGCGCCACGATGCGCACGTTTAACTCATCTCGCTGGTGCTGCTCACTCACGAACTGGACAAAATACAAGTTGCCCAAGCCTTGCCCGAACGATCCGGTGGTGGACAGCGCGACTTTGTACGTCTCCGACGTCTTAAAGACGTACGGCGAGTCGTAGCGATACAGTTGCGGTTGTCCGTTCTGAGTGACCAGGCAATGCGCTGCGCCGAAGCCGGTGCTGGCCACCTTCTGCACGCTCGTCACCACACCGCCTTTCACCGTGATCGTCTCTGATGGGTTGGTGGACTCGGAGATCAAGCGAAAGATGTCGGCGTTGCTGCTGTTGCAATGCCACAGCGTACCGTCGGCGTTGGCGGCGATGTGGGTCGGGTTCGGCACACCTGCGCCCAGATCAACTGGCGAAAAGGCGTTGTTGCCCTGATAACGATGGACTGTGTCGCTGCCGTCGCGCACCCATACGTGATTGCCGTCGCCTACCGACACTTGCACCAGATCATTCAGGTTGCCTTGCGGATTAAACTGCGTCCCGTCCCAGTGAAACAAGCCGCCATCCGTGCCAATCACATACACGCTGCCGTCCTGACCCACCCCTGCGGACGGCCCAACGCCGGGCGTGACGTTCCATGTGTCACCGTCATGCCGCAAGACTCGGCCGCCACTGGCCGGGACCCATAGGTTGCCCATGCGACCGCTGGGGGCGTGGTTCAATACGGGATGCCAGGTCGCCGGCCAGTTGGGGTAGCGCGCGCCGAGGTATTTCTGTGCGGCCATCCCGGTGTCCGATGGCTGAAATTCGACCATCGCGCTGCCCTTGAAGAAGGTGTAGACGGTTGTGTTGTTGAGGGATTGTGTAAACGCGGCATCGAAGCCTGACGCGGCCCACTCGGCCGGCAGATGCCCTTGCCACGGCGGGAAGGTGCTGATCGGCGCCGGGCTCGATGTCACTGCCTTGACCGCAAAGTCCACCGTGATGTATTCGCCGCCGCGGGTCAGGTTGCACACTGTGCCGCCGTCGGAGGATGTCGCGTCAATGACGCCGTCCACCCAATTCGGCGTCTGCGGCCAGTTCTTCAGAGCCGTCAGCTTGGCGCGAGGCGCCGAGCCATCGGCGGGCAAATACCAGCCACCTTTGACCAGATAGAGCTTACCGCCAATGTTGGCTGCCGCAGTCACGCCGAGCTTGAACGAGTCGGGCAACAAAGGAAACAGCGCGGCAATCGGCTGCGGCGTCCCGGTGTTTTTGTAATACTCCGCCGTGACGACCTGGCTGCCGCGAAAGAAGTAGTAGGTCGTGCCGACCCAGGCCGCGGCGTCGATGCCGTCGCCATGCGGCCGCCAAGCATTGTTGATCGGATCAAAGAGATGCGGCGCGCCGGTCGCATCAATCGCCCAGAACGTGCCGTCCCAGCCCATCGAGATGTCGATCGGGGGGCCGAACGCCAGGTTCGAGGGAATCGGGGTGAACGTGGGCGGCGGCAGCATGCCGGCCTGCGAGGGGCCGGTCTCAGCCCTCCGCATTCTTGACGTTCCAGACCTCCGGCGCGTGGCCGGCCCGCGCGGTTCCCCTTCCAGCCGTGGCGTGACCACGAGCGGACTCATGACCACGCTCCGGCGTTTGCGCATGGCGCGCCTCCACCGTCGGTTGTACAGAACGGGTCTCCCCGGAGCAGGACCTGCGCTGAGGGCGCGTTGAATCATGGCGTTGGAGTCCGTGGCCTTGATGGATGGCGTGATGGATGTAGACATGCGTCCTCCTTGACGGAAATCGTTACGATGAAATCCTATTCTTGCAAGCGGATCAGCCTCTGATCCGTTCTCGCTATTCGGTCTTACAGAGGTTGTCATGGTGGTGGCTTTTCTCTTCGTTTACCCGAACAGCTCGCGAAACAGTTGCGCATTCGCGGGAAAGCCGCCGATCGACTGCTCGTTGATCACGTTCCAGCACGATAGATGCGCGAGCAGATTGACTTGCCTAGCGACGAGATGGAGCTGAAGGAACGTATCGTAGTTGGGAAACGACGCATAGAGCAGCGGCTCGAAGTCCATGCCGAGCCGGACGGTGTCCACCAATTGATTGCGCCACGCGGTGACGGGATTGTTATAGACCCACAGGACGTCCACCGGACCGGCGCCCTGAATGCCGAAATGCGAATTGTCGTAGACGGCGAGCCCCGTCTGCTTGCAGATGGCTGAGCCGCCAGCCTGATGCGCCTTCCATAAGTGATCGATCAAACCATAGAACGCCTGCGCGTCGAAGACCTGATTGTAGCGGTACGGCGCGGAAGAGGCCGGAACGGGAACGGAAGGTGCCGGGTACGGCTGATAGGGCAGTCCCGGAACCTTAGGTTGCAGACCGAAGAGCGGGGGAAGTTGGCTGTCCACTACGACCTGGTTTGCCACCGGGTCCCAGGAAAGCGGAGTCAACGCATGGACGAACGCGATGATGCGGGGCATCTTTCGGCGCAACAGCGCCATGATGCCGGTGTTCTCCAGATTGCCGCCGTCTCCGAGGAAATAGGACTGCGCGGGCACTTGACCCGCCGTCATCACGGGCCAATAGGAATAGACGGGGTCAATATCTTCGAGCCACGGGTAATGGGTATAGAAAGACTGAATGAGCGGGCCGACAAACGCCGAGCTGCTGGCGCCCGCAATGTCGGAGAGCGAGAAGCGCAGCCGCGAAGTGGCGACCGCAATGCGGTCCTGCACCGGCGCAGCCGTCGGCGCCTGGCCTCCGAACGCGAATGGATCGATGGACCCGCCGCCAAGGTCCTTCTGTAACGACAACGGAACCCCGGCTCCCTTGGACGAGGCTTCGAACGGGTACGGCTGAAGTCCGGGGCTTCCCGGCGCCGGCCGTCGAAGATGCACACCGGCCGGATAGAAAATCGTCGAGTTCGTCACCAAATGGGGTCGCCCGGGTTTCTGGACGAGATGAAAATCCGCGGCGCTCAGTCCGGGATTGCGCCCATCGCCCAGAATCACCGTGTTGAGCCATTCACTGGTGTCGCTGAAGTACGTCGCCGGGGAGCCGTGTTGCGTGATGTCGCCGAGCCCGAACGGTTCGAGGATGAGCGCGCCGACGGCACGGCACCAGAGCACATGCGGCGAATCTCGGTAGTGGTCCAACAGCTCGGCGGCCTTGGCCAGAAACTCGATCAGCCCGAGCCGTGTGCAGAGGCTGCCGAGGGCCTGGGGCGATAGGACATCGAGCGCGCGGGCGGGATCTTTCCCGGATTGATGCGTCCAGGACAGATCGTGAGGATTGAAGACGACGCCGCCGAGGAACTCATCGTCGGAGATGACCGTCGGCAAATAAGTAAAGGTTACGCCGGCCCACGAGCCTCCGGACACCGTGGAGAGCACGGAGACCTTGTCGAGCAGCCCAAGCGCGTGGAGACCCCGCAATTCGCCCATCGAAGCCGAGGCCGCGCGCGAGCCGCCGCCGGAGAGGCAGACCCCCACGCCCGAAGTCACCGGCGCCGGAGGAAACGGATAGATCGACGCGTTGAGCGTGGCGGGCGCTGCCGGAGCCGTGAACGTGCTCCGGATCTGCTCGACCTTCGTCAGGGTCTCGTCCCGCCAGCGCTGCTGGAGCGTATCATAGCGAACGCGCAAAACCTCAACCGCCCGAGCGTCTCCTCGCTTGAGTGCATTCTCTAAATCTTCTCTGGCGCGCTGTAGATCGTTAAAGAGCCCGTTGGTCGCCTTGTCCTGCGCGTCGTCCATAGATGGCTCCTTGTGACCGAGTCCAGGAATCTGTCCGGCACGTTTGGTTGATGATGTCCCACGCTTGGGAACATCCGAGTTCCAATGACAGGCGCTGTGGTCCTCATCTTTTCGGATGGAGGCTATGTGGTATCACGGCGCGATCGTGCGTGGCCGATGCCGTGATGTGGATGCTGAAAAGGACCGTGGTGGGCGGAAGATTCGTTTCACGAGTGTAGGCACGACTCACCCCATTTCCGCATGACGCCATTGGTTCCCGCGCCCGATGACCACTACTTCGGGAAATTTACGATATTCAGATTCAGGGGGAATCGGCTTCGCTGGGGAATCGCCTTTTTCAACCGGCCCTGCCCCCAATTCCCTGCGAGAGTGGGCGACTCATCGAATGCCTTCACGTCGATCTGCCCCGCCAGAGTAAAATCATTGATGAGGTATGGCAAACCGTCCGATCCGAGTACCGAGGCACCGTTCATCAAGTGGAAATGCAGGTGAGGCGCCGACGTGTTGCCCGAATTGCCCAACTTTCCAAGCACCATGCCTTTCTTTACGTGCTGTCCGGCATGGACGGTGACGGAATCTTTTTGCAAATGCGCGTAGAAGGCGTAGAGTCCGTGACCGATATCGACGACCACATGGTTGCCGTCCACGGTCTCGATAGTGATTGAGGTGGGGTCGGGTAATGTTCCCGGTTTTTGGTCTTTCAAATTATTAAGCGTTGCGACTACGGTCCCGTCCGCCACCGCAAGCACGTCGGTCCCGTAATCGACGTAACTGTGTACGTCGGAAGGATCACCATGGACGAGTTCGCCCTGGGCATTGAGGCGCATGTAGTCGATGGCGAATCGCTGAGCATCGTACAAGCTGCCGTTGACGCTTTGAAACGACCCGCGATGGATGATGTCGCTGTTGCAGCACCCATTGACAGCAACCCAACCGTCTCCCGCGAGGGGCGGCCCAAGTAGAGGCAAGGGCGTGTGGTTCAGGCTGATTCGTCCGACCGTGTAGTCGAGCGGCGTTGGAGTGGACGTGCCGGGGTTCGCGACGCCCAGGACATACAGATGATGCGTGATGGCCCGCGGGATCTCGTCGAGTGCTCGAAAGGCGAGCTCGATGTACAACAAGCGACTGGAATTGGGTTCGATAGCGGCCAATTGGGCGGGCTTCGGCTGCAGCGTCCGCAGGCGCGCGATGATCTCCTGATCCATGTATGACGCGAGGAGGTGCGTCGGCGCGCCGGCATCGAGGACGTCAATTCGCCGCAACGTTGCCGGCGCCACCTTGGTATTCGTCAGTTCCAGCTCGTAGACCACGTGGTACAGGCCATCGGTTCCGAGCACCGGCGAGTGGGTCGTTCCCATTGGCGACACCGTGACTGGCGTGAATGTGTCGGGCGGCCGCGCAGAAGCAGAGGCAGCGCCGGAGTCCGTTAGTTTCGTTGCCGTGCCCTCTTTTATGCCGCTGTGACAGGCGACAAGCGTAACGCCGGCCACGGCGGCGAATAGTCTGAAACAAGAGCGTCGATAGATCTGCAAAGTTCTGCTCCACGGGCGTGTGTCCTTCAACAATTTGATGATTTCCATTGTCTCTCCAAAATATGATTTAAAAATGTAATTGTGCGTCTGAGTTTTTCAGCGGCGGATCTTGACGGAATTGCGAGTGACCTCGGCAATATAATATATGCTGCATCGGCAAGGAAGCCTGAAATGGTCAGAGCGATCGATTCGGAGTCCACGGCAGAACTATGGGAGCCAGACGGACGGTCTGAGGGAAAAAGATGCCAAGTCGCGGAGCACTGCGGTACGCGAAGATGTTACTCCGCTGTCAAGATGGTGAGGGCACTGCCGGATCAGCCATCTGCCGAAGCGCCGACGGCGACATCAGGAAATCTAGACAGTCTTCAGACGTTCTATAACTTCTCCGCACCCTTGTTTTAAGGAAGCAAATCCAGAGCTAAGGAGAATTCGCATCTCAGTGGAACGCTTTAAATGGGTTCGAGTCCGAACAGAACCCCGCCGCCAGTTCAAGGTGCCGCCGAAGGTGCAAGAGCATCGGGAAGCGATTAGCACACACGATTGAATGACATTCGGGTGGAGCAGACGGGCGGCAGGAGCGCAGGTCCTGCCGTCATGAATGACGTGGTGAAGCAACCGAGCTGGTCTATTGGTTGAAAACCCGCAAACCGCACGCCTATAATCGCCGCTGCTGGAGCAAGTTAAAAGTAAAGAGCAAAAGTAAGGAAAGATATATTTACTTTTTACTTTTGCCTTGCATCGTGAGGTGACTGTGCTCGCCAAGGTGTTCAGTGCGGCGCTGGTAGGGTTGGAGGCTCACCTGGTGGAGGTGGAGGTCGATATCAGCGGGGGCTTGCCGCAATTTTCCGTCGTGGGATTGCCTGACGCGACGGTGCGAGAAAGTCGCGATCGAGTGCGTTCGGCGCTCAAGAATAGTGGCTTCTCGTTTCCCATCAAGAAGATCACCATCAATCTCGCTCCGGCTGACGTGAAAAAAGAAGGATCCGGTTTGGACCTGGCGATGGCCATCGGTATTCTGGTGGCCGAGGAAATCATTCCGTCCGATGCTATGGTCGATCGCGTGCTGATCGGCGAACTCTCGCTCGATGGCCGGATCAAGCCGGTGCCCGGCGCGCTGTCGATCGCGTTGACCTGCCGAAAGCGCTATGGAATCGTGATGGCGCCCGAAAATGCCGCCGAAGCGGCCGTCGTCGAAGGCGTGGATGCCTATCCGGTCCACACGCTGCCCGAGGTCGTCGAGTTTCTGATGGGGAAGCGCGCCATCGCCGCGGCGCAGGCGCAACTCAGTCAGTTCCAGGCTGTCGCCGAGCAAGAGGAAGATGACTTTGCCGACGTCAAAGGACAGGGGCACGCGAAGCGTGCGCTCGAAGTCGCGGCGGCCGGGGGACATAATATTTTGATGATCGGCCCGCCTGGTTCGGGCAAAACCATGCTGGCTCGGCGACTGCCCGGTATTCTCCCGCCGATGGAACGCGAGGAGGCGATTGAAACGACCCGTGTGCATAGCGTCGCGGGGCTGTTACCCATCAGCCGGCCCCTGATTACTACCAGACCGTTTCGCGCGCCGCACCATAGTATTTCAGACGCGGGCCTCATCGGCGGCGGGGCCGTCCCCAAACCAGGCGAAGTCTCGCTGGCTCATCATGGCGTGCTCTTTCTGGATGAAATTCTCGAATTCAAGCGGCATGTCTTGGATGGCCTGCGTCAACCGCTGGAAGATGGAAGCGTGACCGTCACGCGGGTGAATGCCTCCTTGCGCTATCCCGCCGCCGTCATGCTGGTGGCCGCTATGAATCCCTGTCCTTGCGGACATTACGGCGATCGAGGGAAGGAATGTCTGTGTACGCCCCATCAGATCCGCCGGTATCGGGCCCGGCTCTCGGGCCCGATGTTGGATCGGCTGGACATCCATATCGATGTGCCGCCCGTGCCGGTACGCGAGCTGGGCGGGGAAGGATTGCAAGAAGGCTCGAGTGCGATTCGTGCACGAGTTACGGCGGCAAGAGGTCGGCAGGCCCGGCGCTATCGGCAAGACGGGATCTTTAGCAATGCGCAGCTCAAACCTCGGCATGTGAAGAAGTATTGCATGTTGGATCAGGACGGCCAGCAGCTCATCGAGCGTGCGATGGCCAAATTGGGATTGTCCGCGCGCGCGTATGGACGGATTCTGCGCGTGGCCCGCACGATTGCCGATTTAGCGGACGCCGAGCGGATCCAGACTTCGCACGTTGCCGAAGCGATACAGTATCGCAGTTTGGATCGCCACAACGATTTATAGGCAACCATGGTGCTGAAAAAGACCCCCAGCTTCGTTCTCGGTCCGAACCAATCCTCGACGTAGCCCAAAGCTACGCCTCTGGTTGCTTCGGACCGGCGGCCTTGCTGGATGGTCTTTTTGAGCACCATGCAACGGTATAAGCATGCCGGGATTTCGAATTTTCATTTGGTGGTTTATCGTGGGTGCGCTGATGGCGCTATCCGTTATCATGCTGCAAGGCGGGGTTCGTGAAATTATGCAAGCGCAGGGTTCGTTGTGGGAAGTCAAATTGGTCGAAGTCTTTACGGCCATTTTCGGCGGCGGGCTACTAGGCGGATGTATAGCGCTCATTCTTGATCGCATTCGAAAGCCTTAACAGTGATGCTGAAAATGGTCGCCACCTTCGTTCTCGATCCGAAACAATCCTCAACGTAGCCCAGAGGCTACGCCTCCGGTTGTTTCGCGCCGCCTTGCTTCGGAAGGGGCGTGCGTCTAGCGCGCCTGTGTAGGCGGGTGCATGTGTGGGCGGGTGCAATGGATGACCGCTTTGAGCATCCCTAGAGATTTAACAGGGAGAGAAAAACGATGGATTTGGAAATTGGATCGAATTTGTATCGCAATACCGACGGGACCGTGGAAATCGAAGGCGTGCCTCAGATGACGATCGGTCTACGGAAGCCCGAAGGACCGCTGCTCGTAAATTTCGTCATGTTCGATCCGGTTGGTCGGGTCGTCATGAAAGTAGTGGATACTACGATGGCGTTCAATGAGCGGCGAGCCCATGAACTGGAAAAGACGGCGACGCGATTTCTGCTGAAGAATACGGAGTCCGGGAAGGTCGTGATCTCGATGGAAGTCAAGCAGCCGGGGCGTGTGACCATTACTCAGGGAGACTGGATTACCATCAAAGGGCATCGGATGGAAATCCTCCCGCATGAATGGCGTCTCGATAAGTTGAAAAAGGTCGGGGAAGATATCGACGTGAAGGGGGCGTGTGTGAAACTGGGATAGACTCGCGGCGGCGCATGGCGCCGCCGCTGCAGGGTTTGTTACGCGATGGTAATGCGGCGAGGTTTGGTTTCTTCCCGCTTTGGCAATTCCACGGTCAAGACGCCGTCCTGATACGTCGCTGCCACTTTAGTGTGATCGGCAGTCGTCGGCAGCTTGAACGATCTGACAAATGAGCCGCAATTGAATTCGCGCACGAAATATGTCTTATCTTTCGAGGCCTCTTCCTTCCGCTCGCCTTTAATGGTCAGCACTTGATCTTCAACGACGATCTCGATGTCTTCACGGTGTAACCCCGGCAGTGCCGCTTGGACCCAATAGCTCCGTTCATCCTCATAGACATTGCACGCCGGCGACCGGGAGGCGTGCCCATTGGCCCCGTGAAGGGCTTCGTCCAGGAACTTGTCGACATCGAACGGCATTAAGGTTGTCATGGTCATCGCATCCCCCTTTCCCTTCATTTCATGAATGACCGACTCACTTCACGAGAACACAGATAAGACAGATCTGCGGAGAGTCAAGGGGCCGCCTCGACCGTAGGGATCACCGCCATCCGGCCGTCCTCGAGGTCGACGGCCGCCGTCTCTCCATCACGCAGTTCACCCTTGACGAGGAGACGGGCAATCGGCGTCTCGATATCCTGCTGGATCAAACGCTTCAACGGCCGCGCCCCGTAGACCGGATCGTACCCCCGTCTCGCTAAGTCCTCTAATGCGGCCGGCGTGAGCGTGAGCGTGATTCGTCGTTCAGCCAGGCGGTCGCGAAGATGGGCTAATTGGATGTCGACGATCCGGACGAGGTTTTCAATCGTCAAGGGATGGAAGACGACGGTCTCATCTACGCGATTGAGAAATTCAGGGCGGAAATGTTGCCGTAATTCGCCCATCACGACCTGCTTCATCGCTTCATAGGAACGTCCACGCTGTTGCGCCTCGAGAATGTCTTGGCTGCCGATGTTGGACGTCATGATCAGCACGGTGTTTTTGAAATCCACCGTGCGTCCTTGAGAGTCGGTCAAGCGGCCGTCGTCTAGGACCTGAAGCAGCACATTGAACACATCGTGATGCGCCTTCTCGATTTCATCGAACAGAATGACGGCAAACGGCCGTCGCCGCACCGCTTCGGTCAACTGGCCGCCCTCTTCGTATCCCACGTAGCCGGGCGGCGCGCCGATCAGTCGAGCCACGGTATGTTTTTCCATGTACTCCGACATGTCGATGCGGATGAGATTGTTCTCATCATCGAAGAGGGTGGCGGCCAGCGCGCGGGCCAGCTCCGTCTTGCCGACGCCGGTCGGACCTAAGAATAAGAACGAACCGATCGGCCGATTGGGATCTTTGATCCCGGACCTTGCCCGCAGCACTGCATCTGCGACCGCCTTCACCGCTTCGTCTTGTCCGACGACTCGGTCGTGCAACAGATCTTCGAGGCGCAGCAATTTCTGGAGTTCGCCTTCCATGAGGCGGGTCACCGGAATACCGGTCCAGCGGCTGACGACGAGCGCGATATCTTCCTCATCCACTTCTTCCTTGAGCAGACGACTCTCGCCCTGCTTCTTCTCGAGATGCTGCTCCTCGGCTTGAAGTTCGCGCTCGAGGCGAGGCAGTTCGCCATAACGCAATTCCGCGACGCGGTTTAAATCATAGTTACGCTCCGCCCGTTCGATATCCTGTTTCGCCGCCTCGATCTGCTGGCGCAGTTTCCGAAGTCGGCCGACTGAAACTTTCTCCGTCTCCCAATGGGTTTTCAGCACATCCATGTCACGCCGCTTTTCGGCCAGCTCTTGCTCCAAGGTTTCTAAACGAGCCCGGCTGGCCGCGTCGGTCTCCTTGCGAAGCGCCTCGCGCTCGATCTCCAATTGCATGACCTTCCGGGACACTTCATCGAGCGCCACCGGTAGGCTATCGATTTCGGTGCGCAGCCGGGCAGCCGCCTCATCGATCAAATCGATGGCTTTGTCCGGCAGGAACCGATCGCCGATATAGCGATGGGACAATTTGGCGGCGGCCACGAGTGCCGAATCCTTGATCCGCACGCCATGATGCACTTCGTAGCGTTCCTTCAGTCCACGCAGAATCGAGATGGTGTCCTCGACCGATGGTTGATCGACGATGACTGGCTGAAAACGTCGTTCCAGCGCGGCATCTTTCTCGATGTGCTTACGGTATTCGTCCAAGGTGGTGGCCCCGATCAGATGCAACTCGCCGCGCGCCAACATCGGTTTCAGCAGATTGGCGGCGTCCATGGCCCCTTCGGCCGCTCCGGCGCCAACTACCGTGTGGAGCTCGTCGATGAATAAGAGGATCTGACCCTGGGCCGCCTGAATCTCCTTTAAGACCGCTTTCAAACGCTCTTCGAATTCGCCGCGAAACTTGGCCCCGGCCACCAAGGATCCCATGTCCAAGGTGATCAAACGCTTGTTCTTTAATCCATCTGGGACATCGCCTTTCACAATCCGTTGCGCAAGGCCTTCCACAATGGCTGTTTTGCCCACGCCGGGCTCACCGATCAAGACAGGATTATTCTTGGTGCGCCGTGACAGAATCTGGATCACGCGACGGATTTCATCGTCCCGTCCGATGACGGGATCGAGTTTGCCTTGACCGGCCAGCTTGGTCAGGTCGCGGCCATATTTTTCAAGCGCCTCATAGGTGCCTTCCGGATCTTGGCTCGTCACGCGCTGATTGCCACGGACTTGCTGAAGAGCGGATAAGAAACGGTCACGGGTGACGCCCAATCGGCGAAATATTCCACCTTCATCGACCATGGCGAGAAGCACATGTTCGACGCTCAGATAGTCATCCCGAAGCGTTTGCATTTCCTGCTCCGCACGACTCAGCACCTGAGAAAGACGTGCGGTGACATGAAGCTGACCGGGGCTGCCTCCGCTTCCCTGAACTTGTGGCAATTTTGCCAAGGCTTGTTCCGCAGCTTGTTTCGCCGCAGCGGCCGATACACCGGCGGCTTCCAGTAGTGACGGGGCGATCCCACCCTGCTGTTCGAGTAAAGCGAGCAAGAGATGCTCGACATCGATGCCTTGATGGCTCCGCCGCATGGCATGCGCGGACGCCGCTTGTAGTGCTTCCTGGAGTTTCACCGTCATCCGGTTGAGGTCCATAGTGCTCCTTCAACTGCCTTTAGATGATCATTTCAATAAGCATTCGTTATGCCAAGTCAACGCAAGAAAGAGGTGTGAGCTCCCTGATTATTTATCCGGGTTTACTCGGTTTCGTAAATGCCGTTCAATCTTGAAGAGCAGCCAGACGGCCATTGCACCGATGACAATGAGGATGATCCCGATTGCGACTAACAAGGCCATCCCGCCCAGCACCTCATGCGGTATCGCGAGTAGGAGTCCCGCTTCACCGGCATGGCCCGCAAAAACTTGGGAAACGCTCGCGATCATGGCTGCCTCTGTGAAAACCGTCAGCAGATCAGTCTTCAGTCTCAGCATAACTAGTTTCGTCTCTTTCCGTAAAGCTGATGCGAACGGATGAGGGCTGAGCTAGGAGGCGCAGCTATTCATATTGACTCCCCATGCTCGACAGACTATTGTCGCCGCCGGGCCAGAACATGTCGTGAAGGAAGAGCGTATGCGTCCGTTTGCCGTCGTGACCGGAGCCAGTCGTGGGATTGGCGCTGAATATGCCAAAGCCCTCGCGGCCAATGGATACGATTTATTGCTGGTTGCTCGGGATCAATCTCGTCTGGATAGCCTTGCTGCACAATTAATCGCCGGACATGCAGTGGAAGTACAGACAGAGATCATAGATCTTAGTGTGCCGGATGGCGCGCAACGGCTGTACGTCGCAAGCAGACGCCGCCGTGCGCATGTGGATCTGCTCGTCAACAATGCCGGGGTTGGCGCATTCGGACCGTTTATCGAGGTGCCGATGCCCCGCATACAAGAGATGCTGCGGCTTCATGTGAATACGATTGCGGAATCCATGCGGCTGTTCCTGCCTGGAATGGTGGAGCGATCGCGCGGCGCTGTGATTAATGTCGCGTCGACCGCCGGCTTTTTCTCATTGCCATTTATGGCTGAATACGCCGCGACCAAGACCTTTCTCATTACGCTGTCACAAGCACTGGCTGAAGAGGTGCGCCCGTTCGGGGTGCACATTCAGGCGTGCTGTCCGGGCAGTACCGAGACGAACTTCCATCAGACCTCCGGTTTTCAGGCGAACAATTCGTTGGGGAGCGATACGGCGGCTCAGGTGGTTGCGGCCTCGCTTGCCGCCTTGATCCGCGGGCCGGTGGTGGTCACGATCGGGTGGCGCGGCCGGTTCGTCTGGTGGCTGACTCGGGTCATTCCCGCAACGCTGTTGACGCGCGTTGCCGGCAGATGGTTACGACAACGTCACATACGACAAGGAGACCAACACAAACGATGAGCGGGATCGTGACTGCGACACTTCAGTTATATCGCGATGCCTTACGGGCGACGGGGCGTTCGTTCATTCGCGGGTGGATGACCGCCGTGGCGGTCACCGTGTTTGCCGTGCTCATGGTGCTGGCCACGGAAATCGCGGCGCCGCTTGGCATGCTGGGTGGATTCATTCTCGGAGCCGTGAATGCGCTGCTCATCGGCGCTACGCTGAGTCTGATTGACGAGGCGGTCATGAAGGCGAGGGCCATCACGTTTCAGGATATTTGGGACAGCTTCGGTCACTACTTCTGGGATGTCATCGGTGTCGGTTTTGTCTTGTGGATTCCGATGATGCTGCTGGACAAAGGCATGGCGGCCAATCCGAATGGGCAATTGCTCACCGCCGCCATTCTGCTGCTTTTATTCATTCTGTTGAATCCCGCGCCGGAAGTGATCTACCAAGTTCGGCATGATTCACCGCTCGACGTGCTGCGCGAGAGCTATGAATTCGTGCTCGAAAATTGGATCGAATGGTTTTTGCCGCTGGCGATTATCATTGCACCGTTCGGCTTTTCGTTTTTCTTCGGTTTATCCAGTCGGTTGGGGAGGGGAGCCGGGTTGGACTTTTTTCAGGTGTTGATCCTTCCGTTCACGCTCATCAATGCGTGGCTCACGTATCTTGGGTTGCCCACCGGCGCCGTCTGGGTCCTCGCGCTGATGACTCCGCCGGTTGCCGTCGCCATGCTGATGTTTCGCGGACATCTCTTTGCCGCGCTCCATGGTTCCTCGCGTCGCCAGCGCATGTTTCGAGGACGGTTTCACAATCCCGGGTAGGAGCAGATGGAAATGAGTCACCGGTAGGGGAACGGTCGGTGTTCATTCCTCTATGCCGCAGAGGAAGCCTCACCATGGATTACTACCATGGATTACTGCTGGCGCGCCGTCGAGTTATGCATAAGCCGACTCGGTCATTCTCTCGGCTTGACACTGTCGGTTGCCGGTCCATCTTGCTTAATGATGAATGTGGCATGACCGGTTGGAGTCACATCCGCCGTAATGGTGTCGCCTGGATGCACCTTCGTGCCGTCCATCATCATCGTGTTCTGATCGGTATGCAGTTTCACCTCTTTTCCAGTCTCGTCTTTGACATAGACGTAGGCGCCCTCCAAAGTGAGCACTTGCCCCCGCACCGTTTGGGATGGGGAAGACGTCAAGCCTTGTCCATAGAGCGAACTGAGAGATGGCACGAAACTGAGAATGGCTGCTAAGCTGAGAATGTAGACGCAATGGCGCATAGTCTCCTCCCGCAACGTAGGTTGCTCGATACCCGAGAAAGGCCCGCTCGGCCGCTCGTTAGCGTGGGGGTGGTTCTCCGTTTGCCTCAAGGACTATTGTTCGTCAAATGAACGGAAGCAAACTTCGGACCTCTATCAGATTTCCAACATAAGATTTAAAGTCTATGGCCTATGAAATTATGAAAGCATGGCACTCTGCGGCATGGGCACAAGATGTCCGCCACTGTACAAATCGTCCCCCTCTCGTGACCTTCGAATGGCACGGCTCCCTGATTCGGGATGCTTTTGATTGAAGATTAGGACATCGACTCGGCGAATCCGCAAGGTTAATCCCCAAACTGAGCCGATCCAGCAAGACCTATCAGAAGATCCAGTGTAATATATCGGCCCTACTACAAAAATGTTTTCCCGGAGTGCGAGGGGCCGTGAGAAAGAGTACATAGTTCAGGAATCAGGCGAACGGCAGAGGCCAACGGCGGCAAGCCACTCGGAATTGCCAAATTTGCCTCCGAAGCAGGAATCAAATCCTCCGACTGGTTGGGAGTGTACTGGACTCGGTGGAGTGATGCATTGCGTGAAGCAGGGTTTTCGCCCAATCAGCTCAACGCTCCACATGGCAAGGTTAAGCTCCTCCAAAGCTACGCAGACCTCGCTCGCGAGCTTGGCCGACTACCGGTATCTGGCGATCTTCGCCTCAAAGCGAAGAGCGATCCACAATTTCCTAGCCATAACACTTTCGGAGGACTCGGAAAGAAGTCGGAGTTTATCGGGCACCTGTTGGACTTTTGTCGTGATCGCAAGGAATACGAAAGTGTGGTGACCTTGTGTGAAAGATATGCGGGCTGCGCTGGACGGCGAGAATACGAACTGGCTTTGCAGCTTCCCGAAAAAGCCGTCACGCTTCATATCATCCGAACCGATGATCCAATCGGTATTGAGGCCTCTTGGCATCAGCGGTTCGACACGCAACGAAAAAATGGTGAATGGTTTGACCTCTTCTCGGATGATGTGGCGGCGTTCAAGCGAAGAAAGTTCATGTGAGGACGCCACGCAGGCTAGGCGGCATGGGCAACCGGCAATTAACTAAACCAGCTACGCTAAAAACGATGGTGGGCCATGCTGAGTTGAATTGTTCTGGTAGCAACGTGGTAGCGTTTCGCATTCCAGCTCGTTACACAATTAGTTCGCAGGGTAGCAGAAAGGCTTTTAAGGGCACCTCAAGCCCGTGGCGCTCTTGAACCAGCCTGACATGCAGCTCCCTCACCGCGTTCA
>DATEPO010000460.1:0-2875 GCA_035273145.1 Nitrospiraceae bacterium | reverse complement strand
AAGCGGCCTGCGTGGATGGATACGTTATTTCAATATTATCAAGGGAAAGCTCAAGAAGCGCGGCGCCAAATACGAACCGAACGAACTTCGAAAGAGCATATGCAAGCATGGGTGCGGCCCAGATTCGCACTCAATTTCAATTATGTGCAGCCTTGTTACTTAGGACCGATCTGCGAACCTTTTCCCCTTTTGTATAAAAAGTCAACGATACCGGGGAAGATCTGAAGGATGGTCTTGGCAAAGCATCCATGAAGCTTTTATTCGGCTGACTACAGTCTGAGAGAAACTTGCCCCTGAGATGGCCTCTGGTCTTGAATTGGCATCTAGATTCTCGTTCTCCAATATTGCCACGTGACAGCCGCTCAAGGTATTCTGATCGTTACCGTTTCAGCACGATTCACATATCGTTTTCAAGCAGCGGCGCGAGGAAGACCTTCCGATGTCAAGCCGGCTTCTCATTGTCGATGATGATCCCACCCTCTTGATGGCTCTTCCCGACGCCATTCGGCTTCACCTGCCTGATTCAGTTATCGAAACGGCCACGTCCGGTCGCGCGGCATTGGAGCAAATCAAGGCAGTCGATTACGACGCAATCGTTACGGACATTAAGATGCCCGGCATGGATGGCTTGTCCCTGATGCAAGAGATTCAGAAGGTTCGGCCCAGTACGCCCACTCTTCTGATCACCGGTCATGGTGAACATGACCTGGCCATCAAGTCTTTGGACAGCGGCGCCTATGCCTTTCTCCAAAAGCCTCTCGATCGGGCCTTTTTCTTGGCTTGGTTGAAACGCGCGATCGAGCTGCGCCAACTCGTCCGCGCGCTTGAAGACAGTGAAGCCCGTTTTCGCATCCTGGCCGACGCGGCCTTTGAAGCTATTGCGCTGACTGAAAATGGCCACGTTGTGGATGTGAATCAGGCCTTCCTGAGTTTATTTGGGTATGAGCGTGAGGAAGCGATCGGGATGGCGCCGAGCGAATTTCACCCTCCCGAGTTTGCGGAGACCGTCCGCCGCATGAATCTCTCGGGAGCAGAGACTCGATACGAAGCGGTGTGCCTTACAAAGAATGGTGTGCTGTTTCAGGCAGAAATTCGAGGGCGGGCGGTGCCCTATCACGGGCGAACGGCTCGTGTGACCGCCTTGCACCTGTTGGCCGGTATCACTCAGGACGGATAACGGGGGGTGTCCTCAGAATCCGGCCACATACCGGCGTGCAGTCCGGTACATCGATCTGATCGATGGTCTTGAACTTTCGCGAATCATCATCTCAGTGTCCGATTCGTCTGTTCCGTTATCCGTCGAACCGCCCATCTCTCTACATCTTGAGTGCTGTTTCTCCATCTGCCTACGTCTTCATCGCCTATGCGGTTTGCTTCCTACTTAAAAAGGTGATAGCTAAGAGCTGTTGGACGATCTCTGATTTTTAAGGGATGGCATGATGGAATGTGCATTTGTCACGATCGGTCTTTTTTCGGTGGCCGGTGCGGCATTAGTCGCCTGTGTGCTGGCTTTGATGCTGGGCGTTCTGCCGCAGATCTTCGCGGGACGCCGTGCCCATGAGCGCGCGGCTTTTCTCAGAGCTCAGCTTTTACACCAATTGTCCATTCTTCCTCAGTTTCTTCAGGAGCGCGACCGGCCCCTGCCCGTTGAGCACCGGGATGTTCTGGATGACGGTTGTTGCTTGGCGCAGCAGGCGAGCCTTCTTGAGATGGAAGAATGGACCAGCGTCCTTCGAGTGCAGGCCCTATTGATGAGCGCGCGCAATCGGCCCTCATTCACCAAACGCGAAGCGCGGCTCGCGCAACAAGCGATCGACCACACAGCCGCGGTGCTGAGGACTTATGCTGCCGATGGATTGCATCGGAGCGTCTGGTGGAAGACCATCCTTTCAAGCCGTAGAGCTCGTCCATCTGCCATCGGACCCGCTATGGACCGACCGTTTAGGCTCCGCGATACAGTAGGCTAACCATAATCTCTAATCTCTGACTCTAGCGCAGTGGCTACGTCTCTTCCTTGATCTCTACCGCCACTGCCTCCAGGAGTTTATTCAGCCCTCGCAGTTGGCCGAGGTCCTTCTGTCAACTTCTTAACCACTTCCAAGTCCTTCCTAACTTTGGTGTGCCTGGTCCTGCGCGCGTTGAATTTGCGTCAACCCGTCCTGAATAAATCCAAGGATCACGACCCAGGCCACGAAGCCCAACGCCACATATTTGAGGTAGAACGGCAACTCCAGCGGAGAGTTCCATGCCATGTGCAGCACCATGGCGAGCGCCAAGACACGAAGGCACCGCGGGTCCTTGATCATCTCGATCGAAAAGGGCCGATCTTCTCGCACCTTCCAGAGCGCCGCGCCAACCAAGGCGGTCCAGAGGACATGTCCGCCCAGAATACTCAGGAGCCCGCGGCGCGTGATGACTTCCAACATGACCTCCTGCCCGCCCGATAGCCCATAGATAAAGGCATAGCCTGCCGACTCAAATGCCGCAAAGCCGGTTCCCACGGCGGCTCCGAATAGCAGCCCATTGAGAATCCACCGGTATTTGAGTTTATGAATGACCAGCAAGAGAGCGGACGCTTTTCCGATTTCCTCGACAATGCCGGCACTCATGGCGCCGAGCCAACTATCGAGGTGCGTGGCGCGAAACAAAAAGAGCGAGAGAATCAATGACAGAATGCCTCCGAGCAGAAGCAGGCGGAGCACCTGATAGAGCGGCACATTGCGCGGCACATTGAGCTCGAAGAATAGGACTAAGATCGAAAAGGGAATTAAGAAAGAGCCGATCGCGATGAGGCCGGGAACGAGAATAGGATTTTGAAATTCTCTCAGGGCAAATACAAACCCGAGATAGACGACGACGGCCAGGGAGAACAGCT
>DATEPO010000459.1:0-5605 GCA_035273145.1 Nitrospiraceae bacterium | reverse complement strand
ATCCCATGCTGTCGTCGGTCGAAGGGTTTCCCAAATTTCAGGGACATGCCGGTGTCCTCAAAGGGAATCGAGCGTATCGCATCGCGAAAGTCTTGCCCACGAGCTAGTCCGGATTACGCTCCGCCGGGTGAGAGCATCGGTCGCTGCAGTACGTCTTCATAAAGACTCCGGACTCGGTGCCGCAAGAAGGAGAACCTGTATGTCCAATGAAGGCGCAGCGCAAGCACAAGCGGGTGACCCCGGGACCGGGGTGGTCACCGATCCCAAGCCCGCTACCTTTCCTCCGCTTGAAACGAAGACGAATGAGACGTCGGTCAAGAATCTCGATTTCATCCTGGACATTCCCATGCAAGTGTCGGTGCAACTTGGATCGACCAAGATGCTGATACGCGATCTCTTGCAATTGGGACAAGGATCCGTCGTGGAACTGGAAAAACTTGCCGGCGAGCCGCTGGAAGTCCTGGTGAATCATCGACTGGTGGCGCGCGGCGAAGTCGTCGTGGTGAACGAAAAATTCGGCATCCGCCTGACCGATGTGGTCAGCGCTGTCGAGCGCATACAGCACCTGACGTAATAAAAAGAAGGCCGAGAGGTTCGATGGAGAGGCAGGGCACGAACAGAATTCAACCGCCTCTCGTCTCGAGCCCCTGGCCTCGTGCTTGGTGAAATTATGGATCTTTGGGACAGTGTCTTGCGCATGATCTCCGCCCTCGCCGTCGTGCTCGCGCTCATGATGGTCGTCGTGGTCGTTGCGCGCCGCGTGATGGGGACACGGGCAGGGACAGTCGCCGATGCGCCGCTCGTGCGGGTGCTCAGTACCGGATATCTAGGACCCAAACAATCGATTTCAGTGGTCTCTGTCGCAGGTGAGTGGCTGATCATCGGCGCGACGGCCACGGAGTTGATCTCGTTAGGGCGTGTCTCGCCGCAGACTCATCGGAAGGCGGAGGTCAAGGCTGAGGTTGAGGGTCAGATGGGCTCTGAGGTGAACATGAGGGATTCCGCTTCATGAGCCACCGCACAGTCCTCCTCATCGGTGCCTTAACCTCAGCCTTGGCCTCAAGCTTCCTATTCCCTTCCGGTCTCGCTTGGGCGGAGGGCGCCTCGATTACGATCGACCTCGGAAATGCCGCACGCGGGCAGACCTCGGTCGTGATCCAAATTCTCGCGCTCCTCACGGTGCTCTCGCTCGCGCCGGCCTTGTTCATCATGGTCACATCGTTCACACGCATCGTCATCGTCCTCTCATTTCTCCGGCAAGCGTTAGGTACTCAGCAGGTTCCGCCGAATCAAGTCCTGATCAGCTTGGCCTTGTTCTTGACGCTCTTCGTCATGGCTCCGGTTGGCCAGGCGGTGTACACGGAGGCGATCCAGCCGGTGCTCAATGAGCAAATCAACTATGAGCAAGCGTGGACCAAAGGCATCGTGCCGATCCGCGCGTTCATGCTCAAGCAGGTGCGTGAAAAAGACCTGGAGCTGTTCGTCGATTTATCGAAGATGGGCAAACCGGCGTCTCCAGCCGATCTTCCTATCCATGTGGTCATCCCTGCGTTCATCCTGAGTGAGTTGCGCATCGCCTTCCAAATTGGATTTCTGATCTATATTCCATTTTTGATCGTGGATATGGTCGTGGCGAGCGTGTTGATGTCGATGGGCATGATGCTGCTGCCGCCGGTGATGATCTCGCTGCCTTTTAAATTGATTTTATTTGTCTTGGCCGACGGATGGTATTTGGTCGTCGGGTCAATGGTGAAGAGCTTCCACTGAGCAGAATGTTGAAAAAGCCCTCCAACGTCGTTCTCGCTGTGAAACAATCCTCAATGTACGCCAGAGGGTGCGCTTGCGGTTGTCTCTTTGCTGCGGCTTCGTTGGAGGACTCTTTGAACATTCTGCACCGTATTTGCATGGCGAAGAGGCTCGGGGCGGCGATGGTACGGCTTGAAGAAGATGCGAGGGGTGGGCGAAAGCAATCTCTTCCGATCCATCCCGTGCGGCTCGCCTCGCGCCTGGGCGACTGAAAGGAGCGACGAGATGACGACGGATTCAGTCATGGAAATCGGACGACGGGCTATTGAGACGATGCTGCTGGTCTCAGGACCGATGCTGGCGTTGAGCTTGGTGATCGGTCTCGTGATTAGTGCGCTGCAAGCGATGACGCAAATTCACGAGGCGACGTTAAGCTTTGTTCCTAAGCTGGTCGCCATCTTTGTCGCCACGTTGTTGTTTTTTCCTTGGATGATGGGGAGTCTCGTGAATTTCATGACAACTCTGTTGCTGAGCATTCCGGAGTACGCGCATTGAGTTCCATGAGTCATACCCTGCAGATCGCCTTGCCGCAATTTCAGGTATTCATGGTGATCCTCGTTCGGGTCGGCGGCATACTTGCGGCGTGGCCTATCCTGGGCAGCGCCATTATCCCGCTTCAAATCAAGGTCGGCCTGGTCGTTGCGCTCAGTATTGTCTTGTTCCCTGTCATTCACTTACCGGCCTTGCCGACCGATCCATTTGCACTCAGCGCCGGGATGGCGGGGGAATTTCTCGTCGGCCTGATCATCGGTCTGGCCGTGCGTTTTGTATTCGCCGGCATTGAATTGGCCGGTGAGCTGATCGGAAGCCAAATGGGGCTGAGCTTCATGCAATTGTTCGATCCGATGAGTTCACACCAGACGCCGGTGGTCAGTCAATTTCAAACGGTGTTGGCGTCATTGATATTTCTGGCGCTCAATGCGCAGGCGACAGTGGTGCGCGTGATTGCCGAGAGCTTTCAGCTCATTCCTCCCTTTGGAGCGCACGTGTCGACGGCGCTCGTGGAGGAAGTCCTTCGCCTCTCGCAAGGTCTCTTTGTTCTTGCCGTCAAATTGGCCGCGCCTGTTCTCGCGGTGGTGCTCTTGGTCAACTTAGGACTGGCGATCATGGGACGGAGCGTACCCCACTTGAATGTGTTTGTGACGAGTTTCCCGATTACCATTGCGGTCGGGCTGTTTGTCATGGGTGCGGCCCTTCCGTATGGAACCGGCTTATTGGAATTCGAATACGGCCGACTATACGAGACCGTCTACGATTTGATGAAAGTCCTGGGCCATGGCTGAACAAGACGACAATCGAACAGAACAGGCGAGTGCGCGGCGAAAAGAGGACGCTCGCCGTCAAGGTCAGGTCGCCGTCAGCCGCGATATACCGACTGCCGCGATGCTGTTCGGGGCGGTTGCGTTTTTATATTTATTGGCGGGAACGGCGGTCGGCCGAATCGTGACTATGATGCGGGAATGGTTTACTCGGGCGGCGGATACGAATGCACTCGCCATGCTTCGCATCGATCGCGTGCATGACATTATCCAACTCGCCGGGTGGGAGACGTTAGGATTCATCCTGCCATTCGCCGTAGCGGTGGCTGTCGCCGCGATTGCCGCATACGTCGTCCAGACGGGAGCGTTATGGGCCAGCGAAGGACTCCGATTCGATGGATCCCGTATCAGCCCGATCGGAGGGCTGGGGAAGCTGCTTTCGTTCCGATCCGCGGGTGAATTGATTAAGGCGGTGATCAAATTGAGCGTCATCGGCTGCGTGACCGCCTTCGCCATCCGAAAGGATCTGAGTCTGCTTCCCGAACTGATCCACCAGGAGTTGCCGGTGATGCTCCACATGACGGGGATATTGGCGTTTCGGCTCACCATGACGATCGCCTTTACGATCGGACTCATCGCGCTCGCCGACTATGCCTATCAACGGTTCGAATGGGAACGCGGCCTGAGGATGTCCCGGCAAGATCTCAAGCAGGAACACCGCGATGCGGAAGGCGATCCGGTGTTGCGGTCGCGCGTCCGCAGCCTGCAGAAGGAAATGGCGCGGAATCGAATGATTGCCGAGGTGCCGACGGCAGACGTCATCGTGACCAACCCGACGCACTTGGCGGTCGCATTGCGCTACGACCAGCATCGCATGTCGGCTCCCATCGTGGTAGCGAAAGGGGCCGGATTCATTGCCGAACGGATCAAGGAAGTGGCGGCCGAGCATGGCGTGATGATCGTCGAGAACAAGGTCGTGGCGCGGACGCTCTATCAGTTGGTCGAGATCGGCCGGGAAGTACCGGAAGAGCTGTATCGCGCTGTCGCAGAAATCCTGGCGCTGGTCTTTCGGGCCCGCGGCACGCGCGCCATCTAGCGCAGGAGAGAAAGGGCATCATTGTGGCGGTTCAGCGTCGGCGAACTGAAGAGGTGGTCACGAGCCCGGAGCGCGCGTTAGTCATGCCGGCGAATGTGTTTCGGCATCCGGATATCCTCATATCGCTGGCCGTCGTCGGTGTCTTGATGATCATGCTCTTGCCCCTGCCGCGGTTCGCGCTGGATATCCTGCTGGCCTTCAATATCACCCTGGCCATCGTGGTTCTGTTGGTCGGCATGCAGGTGCGCAAGCCGCTCGAGTTCTCGGTATTTCCTTCGGTCCTCTTAATGGTGACCCTGTTTCGCCTGTCTCTGAACATCGCGTCCACGCGTCTCATTCTCCTGCACGGGAATGAGGGCCCGGCGGCGGCCGGAGAAGTGATCCGCGCCTTCGGAAATTTCGTCGTCGGCGGCAGTTATACAGTCGGGCTCGTCATCTTCGTGATTCTGGTGGTGATTAATTTTGTCGTCGTGACCAAAGGCGCCGGTCGCATTGCGGAAGTCGCCGCGCGCTTCACCTTGGATGCGATGCCCGGAAAGCAGATGAGCATCGATGCGGACTTGAATAGTGGACTGGTCAATGAAGCGGAAGCCCGGCGCCGTCGGAAAGAAGTCTCGGAAGAAGCCGATTTCTACGGCGCCATGGACGGGGCCAGTAAGTTCGTCCGAGGCGACGCCATTGCCGCAGTCATCATTATTTTAGTGAATATCATCGGAGGCCTGACGATCGGAATTTTGCAGCAGGGCATGAGCCTGGCGTCGGCAGCTCAGAATTACACGCTGCTGACGGTAGGCGAAGGACTAGTGGCGCAAGTGCCTGCGCTCATTATCTCGACGGCGGCCGGTATTGTCGTGACCCGGGCGGCATCGGACGGCAATCTCGGGCACGAAATCGCTAGTCAGGTGTTTTTCTCGCCAAAAGTACTGGGCACGGCGTCCATGATTCTACTCGGCTTAGGTATCGTCCCGGGCCTTCCCCATGTCGCGTTTCTCTTGCTGGGCGGACTGTCGGGTTGGCTGGCGTATGAGCTCAATCAACAGGCGCAGCAGCCGGCGGTGGAAGTGCAGGCCGCTGCAGCCAAGCCCGTCGAACCCACGCCGTCCGTCGTTCCGTTGGATCTCATGGAAGTGCAGGTGGGATATGGATTGATCGGCCTCGTCGATGGAGACCGTGGGGGCGCACTCTTGGACCGCATCAAAGGTCTTCGGCGGCAGGTCGCGGCCGAAATGGGTTTCGTCGTCCCGCCCATCCATATTCGGGACAATCTCCAACTGCGGCCCAATGACTATGCAGTCGTGTTAAAAGGCGTCGAGCTGGTGCGCGGCGAAGTTCTGCCCGGGCATGTGCTGGCGATTGATCCGGGGACGGCACGCAAAGGTATCGTGCAAGGCATTCCGACGAAAGAGCCGGCGTTTGGTCTGCCTGCACTGTGGATTTCAGAGGC
>DATEPO010000458.1:0-10536 GCA_035273145.1 Nitrospiraceae bacterium | reverse complement strand
GCAAAGGGAGCGCACGAATCTGGAACGGGGTCTATCCGAGCCTGTCCCGCCATCAGCACGAGCGAGAGAGGCCCTCAAGACAGGCCCTGTACCGCAGACGACGCCGAAACGTGACGCTCGCTCCGGACCATTTCGTCGATTCGTGTCAGCCGACGGCCTGCCGATCTACGTCGGTCGAAACGCGCGCGAGAATGAAGCGCTCACGTTCGGTGAGGCGCGGCCGGATGATCTTTGGCTTCATGCCCATGGTACGCCCGGCTCGCATGTCGTGCTCCGCCTTGAAAAGGGTGCCGAGCCGTCTCCCGAGACATTGCGCGATGCCGCGACACTGGCCTTGCTCTACAGCGATCTGAAGAAAAGCGGCAAGGGTGAGGTGATGTATGCGCGGCGGAAATATGTGCGGAAGGTCAAAGGCAAGTCACCAGGCACTGTCACCGTGACTCAAGAAAAGACCATCTTTATCTCGTTGGATCGCGCACGCCTCGATCGATTGAAAGAGCGAGCAGGCGACATGGACCAGCAGGATACCTCGCGGCCCTAACGTCCGCGATGGAACAGAGATGTTCGTCAGGTACGTATTGCTATTCCGCCGGCTTTGCGCCTTGTTTCTCGACCTTCAACACGTTGATGTCAAAGACCAACGACTTGCCGGCGAGAGGATGATTCGTATCGACAACGACTGAGTTGCCGTCAATCGAGACGACCTTGGCTTCCATCCCATTCTGGGCGCGCAACCTGGTCCCGACCTTTACTTCAGGCGGCACTTGGTCTTTGGTGACCGTCACCTTTTTCTGCTCATCGTACGGGCCATACGCATCTTCGGGCGTGACGGTCACGTGCTTCTTGTCTCCCGCCTTCAGACCGGCCAGCGCTTTCTCCAGCCCTGGAATGATCTCGTGATTGCCCTGCGTGTACGAAATCGGCTCCTTCCCGACATTCGTTTCGACAACCGTTTGATCGGGCAGCGCCAGCGTATATTCAACGGTCACTTTCGATCCGTCTGCAATCGCCGATTGGTCAGAGGCGGCCTCTACAGAGGCGGCTCCGCTTGTGACTACGGCTGACATGAACACGGCTGCAATCGACTTCTGTACGTAGTTCATCATGCTCCTCGTCGTCATGGCAGGCTAATAATCGGTCACACGGTCTAGAGACGACCTGCCATCATTTGATGGCGGGTCGTCTTATAACAGGGCATTATCTTATTATCACTTAAAAGCGATCGCGTTTTCCGCCTCGGCCTCCCCCAAATCCGCCGCCACCCCCTGCGCCGCCACGCCCGCCCCGGCTTTCACCACCGCCAAAGCGCGGCTCCTGCGGCTTCGCTTCGTTCACGGTAAGTGTCCGCCCATCCATTTGCGTGCCGTTGAGCGCAGCGATCGCCTTACTGGCCTCTTCCCCGGAGGACATTTCCACGAAGCCGAATCCCCGCGACTGACCGGTAAACTTATCCGTAATCACCTTCGCGGAAGCTACGGAGCCGTGCGGCGAAAACAGCTCTTGTAATTGCTGATCGGTCGCAGAGTACGGCAAGCCACCGACATAGATCTTCGAACCCATGAGGGGTCCCTCCTTTGATAGTGATATTGTCTTGGAGTTGGAAAGCAACAGGAAGGAACTGGCCGAAGACGCGAGAGACCTAGCGACTTAGGTCTGACTTCCGGAAGATTTCCGGGCAAAACAACATCGGTTGAGGCCTTGCTCCTTGAATGTCCGTTCATCACCAGGCCCATGTGATGGATAAATCCACGGTATCATACCCCCCACCAACAAACAACACGCGAATCCTCTTAGCCGGAGCGGCGATTAAAAAGGATTTCTGTTCTGTAAGACTCTTCTACGCGCAAGCAGAGAAAGACGTGACCTTTTTCCGGCTATTCGCAAGGTATTGAAAAGTATTGCGCAGCAGCGGGGAAACCGAGTGGTGTGATAAATCCGGGGTCGAAGGGAAAAAGCACGGGCTGCCGCCTTTCGACGGCAGCCCGCGTGAAGTTCAATTCAGTTACCAGCGATCGCGGTTGCCGCCCCCGCCACCACCGAATCCACCGCGGCCGCCACGGTCTCCGCCGCCGGAACGCGGTTCTTGAGGCTTGGCCTCATTCACCGTCAGCGTCCGACCACCCATCTGCGTGCCGTTGAGTGCAGAGATTGCCTTCGAGGCCTCCTCGCCGCTCGCCATCTCTACAAATCCGAAGCCACGGGACTGACCGGTAAATTTGTCCGTAATGACCCGAGCCGATTCCACATTGCCGTGCGCGGCAAAAAGGCTGTTCAATTCCTGCTCGGTCGCCGAATACGGCAACCCACCGACATAGATCTTAGAACCCATGAGGGTCCTCCTTTGAAAGTGATATTGTCTTGGACTCGAGGAGAGAAGGAAGGAACGGGCCGAAGACGCGAAACAGAAGCGACTCAGGTCGGACTTCGATCAGATTCTCGGACAAAAACAACATCGGTTAACGGGCCCTATTATTCGACTTCATCACCAGGCCCACGGGATGAAGTATACCTACGGTAACACATGAAGAGAGAAAGAACAAGTAAAGAGCCACAAGAAATTTTCAGAGATGGTTAGTGATTGTCACGTGCGTGACGCCACTCATTCTCCAATCCGCACCAACGATCCCCGTTCCTTGCACACGTTGAACGTGTGGTGAAACCAACCGACCATTAGCGCGAGGTACAGGAGATTCAATCCGGCTGCCCATGCCAGATGGTCCGGTGGTACCGTCCCCGTGCCGATCACCGCTCGCATGCCTTCGAATACATGTGCAGCCGGATTCGCCCACGCGACGGCTTGGAGCCACTTGGGCAGCACGTCAATGGGATAAAACACGCACGAGACCGGCTGGAATAGAAAAACCATGCCCCAGGCCAGCACTTCCGCTTCCTGTCCAAATCGCATGATAAGGGACGTCGTCAACACCCCGATGGTCCATCCGGCCACCAGTAAGTTGAAGACGAAGGGAATCAGCGAAAGACCGATTTTGAAAATGTTGTAGTCGTAAAAGATCAGCGCCGCCACGACCATGACAACCGAAACGGCGGTGACTTTGAAGACGCTCAGTGCCATAGTGGCGACCAGGAACTCACTTGGCTTCAGCGGACTCGCAAAGAGGTTCAACAGGTTGCGCGCCCAAATCTCTTCGAGAAATGAGATCGTAATCCCTTGCTGCGCACGAAACAGTACGTCCCACAAAATTAAGGCGCCCAGAAAAAACGTCACCACGCCGGAAATCTGCCCCTGAAACTTCATCAGGTACACCGTGATGAAGCCCCAGACGACGAGATCCAAGAACGGCCAATAGAAAATCTCCATCAACCGCGGCAAGCTTCGCTTGTAGAGGTAGAGATGGCGAGCGATCAGAGCATTGATACGGTGAAGTTTCATAAGAAGTTGGGCGAGAGGCGAGGGACAAGGTGCAAAGGCTTGTGTATGTAGTTCTTGCCTATTGCCTCTAGCCTCTCGCCCCTCGCCCGAATCATCATCGCTCCCTGGCTAGTTTCAAGAACACTTCTTCCAAATCCTGCTGGCCGAACTTGTCGACGATCTCTTGAGCCGTGCCTTCAGCGACCAGTTTCCCCCGTTGCAGGAAGATGATGCGATCCGACATCTCTTCCATCTCCCGCATATTGTGCGAGGTGTACAGAATGCTCAAGCCGGTGGACTGCCGCACTTCTTTGAGGACGCCACGGATCTTATGAGCAATATCCGGATCGAGACTCGCGGTGGGCTCGTCGAGAAACAGCACTTTTGGCTCCGTCAGAATCGCCTTGGCCAACGCGAGACGCGTCATTTGACCGGACGACAACTTGCGCGTCACTTTGGTGCGGAATTCTTCCATCTCCAAGATCTTCACGACCTCGTCGATGCGGCGAGCGACGTCATTCATTCCGTAGAGCTTCGCCACGACACGCAGGTTTTCCTCCACCGTCAACGAAAACGGCATTGAAATATAGGTCGAAGAAAAGTTGACTTGGCCTAAAATGGTCTCCCGGTGTGCGTCCAAATCGAGGCCGAACATCTGAATGGAGCCGGAGGTCGGCGTGACTAAACCGAGCAACATTTGAATCGTCGTGGTTTTGCCGGCTCCATTCGGCCCTAACAGCCCGAGGATTTCACCTGGACCAATGTGAAACGAAATATCGTCTACCGCGGTAAAGTCGCCAAAGCGCTTCGTGAGATTCTGAACGTGGACGGTTGGGGCAGGCATGTTGAAATCAGCTTTTAGCAATCAGCTCACTTTTCAGCACGAAAGACATCCATTCTACACCAGTTCTCCTGCCGCTCGCAGAGCTGATGGCTGAAAGCCCATATGAGATCCGTCAATTAAAGAGAAATTTATCGAGCTTGTCCGGAAGATGGCACGTCTCGCAACGTTTACTGAGTATGTTCCCTTCGTATTGCGTTTTACCGTCATGACAACGGAAACAATCTGCCATGGCGGCGGCGCGGAGTTTGGTGCCTTCGGGATGATCGGGATAATGCGGCTCGCTGTCTTCCGACACATGCCCACGCGGAATGACGATCGGATATCCCTTGATCGGCTTCTCATGCACGAGGCGGGTATGGCAGGTGGTACAACCTTCCTCTTGTCCGCGCTTGCCGAACGCCTCCATGTGCTTGCGATGACTCATGACCAGCCCGACCTCTTTCACCGGCGGAGGCAAGTCGCGCGGCGCCAGCTCAGACACGCGCAGGATCGCCTGATGGCAACTGAGGCAGACCTTCGAATCCACCTTGGCCGTGAGATTATGCGGATCGGGCGGCGTACCGAACAGCGTAATGGCAAGATCCTTCGACCCTTTCCAGACCTTGTCATGCAGCCAATGTTCAAATCCCGGCCGCACATGACAGTCCACGCACGTGACGTCTTTATGCGTGGAGGCTTTCCAGGTCTCGTAGGACGGCGCTATCGTATGGCAACTGGCGCAGAAATCAGGGTGATTGCTGAGGGGAACGGCCACTCCCCCGAGAACGAACGCAACGGCAATGATCGCCAGGACGGCGACAGCTCGAGGCGTGCGGATCATCGTTTGGGGAAATGACGAATGAGCAGTTCACTCAGGCGTTTGATCTCGTCGGGGTGGAAGGTCGGAACCGCCAGCTCGATCGGCATGTTGGACACGACGGCCAGCAGACCGTCAGTCGAGACCGGCACTTCACCAAGCTGATCGCGGACGACCACTACTTTGGGATACCCTTCGCTCTTCCAGCCTTCGGCAATGATGAGATCGAGATCTGGGTCCACGAATCGCTCACGCAACTCTTCGACGCCGACTTCGCTCGACACGTCCGAGAACATCGCCAGGCTTCCTTTCGAGACGACGATGACCGTACTGGCGCCGGCTCGCTTATGCCGCCAACTGTCCTTGCCCTCCGTATCGAGGTCAAAACCATGGCCGGCATGTTTGATCGTGGCGACGCGATATCCCGCGATGACGAGTTCCGGGATGAGACGCTCGATAAGCGTCGTTTTTCCACTATTCGATCGTCCGACAAAACTTACAATGGGAACTGCCATAGGGTCCTTTGCAGGAAGAGGGTCAGCAACAGTGGGTCCCGTGCCCGTTCGAAACAGCGGGAGGTTCATTGGTCCAAATGCCATGGGTCAACACCTGCACATCGATCCAGTCTCCCGGATTCAGCGCTTCGATATCTTCCGCCACATCGATCAGGCAATTGGCCTTCACCATGGACGTTAAAATCCCCGACCCTTGTTCTCCGGTAGTTCGCACTTTGAACACACCATCTTCTCTCGTCAGCACGCCGCGGAGGAAATGGCGGCGATCGTTTCGCTTGGAAAACTTTTCCTGCATCTGCGCCTGCACCACGGGACGGCCGTAACTTCGCAGGCCGCACATCTTGAGCATTGCCGGCCGAACCAGTTGTTCGAATGTCACCATCGAAGAAACAGGATTGCCGGGTAAACCGAATGCCAGTTTGCCTTGAATCTTGCCGAAGGCCAGCGGCTGACCGGGTCGGATGGCGAGTTTCCAAAAATTCATCTCCGCACCGAGTTCCTGAAAGACTGCCTTCGTAAAGTCGTAATCTCCCATCGAGACGCCCCCGGACAGCACGAGAATATCCGCGTTCAATCCATGGGCGATCTTTTCTTTCAAGGCCTCCGGTTGATCGTGCGCGATGCCGAGCAAAATCGGAATTCCCCCCGCTTCCTGCACAGCGGCGGCAATCCCGTAGCTATTGGAGTTGATGATCTTTTCCTCGCTGAAGCGTTCATCCAAATCGGCGAGTTCATCACCGGTGGAAAGGATCGCGACACGCGGCCGTTGATAGACGAGCACAAACGATTTCGCAAGAATGGCCAGCATCCCGGCTTCCGCCGGACGGATCTGCGTCCCCTTGCGAATAATACACTCACCTTTTTTCACGTCTTCCCCTTGGGGACGGACATTGGCGTGCGGCTCGATCGCTTTGAAGATCTTTACCGAATCGGCGGACGCCTCCGTTTCCTCGACTTTGACCACGGCATTCGCGCCGCGCGGCAAGGGAGCGCCGGTCATGATTCGAATCGCTTGACCCGGCCCCACGGCCTTGGTGGCCACTTTACCGGCCGGGACGTCCTCGACCACACTCAGGATCACCGGCTTGCCGATCGCATGCTCCTGTTTCAGATCCTCCCAGCGCACGGCAAATCCGTCCATGGCCGAGTTATCCCATGGCGGATTATCGCGTGTGGCCACGATATCCTCCCCCAACACGCGACCCAGCGTATTTAAGATCGCAACCTTCTCAAGCCCCAACGGTCGAGCGGCGTCCAACACGATCCGTTGGGCCTCGTGAAGCGGTGTGAGATCTGATTGTTTCAAGTTCATTCGATGGTTTACCTGTTCCTAAACCTGTACAGGATGGTCAAAAAGGTCTCCATTACACCCGCCACACCCTAGGCGCGCCAAGACGGCCCCTTCCCGGTAAAGGCCGCAGGGAAGAACCAACCGGAGGCGTACCCTCTGGCGTACGTTGAGGACTGTTTCTTTCCGAGAGCGAAGCTGCCGGCCTTTTTCAGCATCCTGCTAGTGGTGATGTCGCGGAGCCACTTTGAGCAGCGATCCGCTTTTCTTGCAAAACGCGTCCACCTTATTGGCAATGGTATGGTACGCCTCGGCCGTCGGCGTGTCGGAATAGAACATGGCAAACGGCTCACCGGCGTCGCATTGCGTCACGACTTCCGGATCGAGCGGAATCCGACCCAGGAACGGCACGCCCATATCGAACGCCGACGCTTCGCCGCCGCCCTTTCTGAAGACTTCGATATGTTGCCCGCAATGCGGACAATCCAGCCCGCTCATATTCTCTACAATGCCGATGATCGGGACTTCGCTGTCTTTGCAAAATGTGACCGACTTGCGAGAGTCGAGTAGCGCGACTTCTTGCGGCGTCGTGACAATGACAGCGCCCGTCACCCCGCCGAGCAGATCGATCGTCGTAACGGATTCATTGCCCGTTCCCGGCGGTAAATCGATGAGCAGAAAATTCAGGTCTTGCCATTCTACGCCGCCCAAGAGCTGGTTGATAAATTCATACTTGTATGCGTCGCGCCAGATAATGGGGTCGTCCGGGTTCTGCAGCAAGAACGACATGGAGGCAATTTTGAGATTGTACGCCTGAAAGGGAATGATCCCGCCGGTCGAGCTGATCTTGAGCTTTTGACCTTCCGCGCCGACCATCTTGGGAATATTCGGTCCATGAATATCCATATCGCAGATGCCGACTTCATGACCTTTGAGCGCCAAGCTGACGGCCAGATTCGTCGTCATCGTGCTTTTTCCGACGCCGCCTTTGTTGCTCATGACCAGCACTTTGTGTTCGATTCGCTCCATGCGTTTCGCAACGAGCCAGCGGCTATGCCCTTCCTTATCCTTCTGACAGGTTTCGTTCTCATCGCAAATGGCACATGCCCACATGTACGTACACGTGTCGCCATTCCCCGATCCCGTCGGCTGAATCACATTCAACTCTTTGGCCATCTGTTCTCCTGCTTCGTTATTCGTGAATCGTTATTCGTGATCGAAAGAGTCTTCCGTTTAACGATTAACGTTTAACGGCTCTTATCTTCTCTACCGTATGGTCCAGTAACGGCAAGACGACGGCAAGGTTATCTTTCGCGCCTTGGGCACTGCCGGGAAGATTGATGATTAAGGTGTCCCTCCGAATGCCGGCCGTGCCTCGTGACAGCATCGCCGTCAACATCTTCTTGCCGCTGGCCTGCCGCATCGCTTCGCCGATTCCCGGCACTTCCTTCTCAATGACGTCTCGAGTTGCCTCAGGCGCCCAATCTGTCGGTCGAACACCCGTTCCACCGATCGTCAGGATGACATCGGGATGAGATTCGTCGCACAGGCGCACCAAATGGTCCCGGATCCAGGTTCGATCATCGGGCCCCACCTCGTACGCCACCATTTTGCCCGGCAGATCGCTGATCAACTGCTCCAACGCCTCACGCCCCCTATCCGGCTCCCCCGCCAGAATCTTACTGCTCACAACGACAATGGCCACCTGCAACATGAGAGTACGGTCAAGACCGACGGCCGGAATCCGGAACGGAAACATAGTCGCCGGTTCCAACCATGGCAGGTTTTGGAATAGGCAAGGTGGGTCCAGTCGGTCGCATAGGCGCCGCGGACGCAGAGGCGGCTTCACTCGAAGACTTTTTACCGAAGATTCCGGCGCCAATGATCCCCACTTCATAAAAAATATACATCGGGACGGCCATCAGGCATTGATTAAACGGATCCGGGGTCGGGGTCAGAATCGCCGCGACCAAGAACGCGCCGAGAAACGCCCATTTTCGGTAGCGCTTGAGAATCGGCGCGTTAACCCACCCGAGTTTCGCCATCAACGTAATGGCCAGGGGCACTTCGAAGATCAAGCCAAACACCAGCAGAAACCACAGAGCAAAGCCCACATACTGCGCGATGGAAATCTGAGGAATGAAGCCGGCGTTGACGCCGTAGGAAATGAGAAAGTTCAAAGCAAAGGGCAAGACAAAGAAGAACGAGAACGAGACCCCGGCGTAAAAAGCGACGGCGCTGATAAAGACAAACGGCCCGACAAACCGCCGCTCATGACTGTGCAGCCCCGGCACGACGAACTGCCAGACTTCCCACAATATATAGGGCGTCGCCATGACGAGTGCAAACAGTCCGGCCACTTTGACGTTCTGCCACAGGGCCTCGGCCGGCGCTAAGAAGACAAAGGGAATCGTCGGAAGGTCGGTCGGTTCCCATTGCAACTTGCCCGGCACGAACATGTTTTGCAGCGGCACGCGAAGCCATTGCACCAGCGTGTCGGCAAAGAAGAACGTGCCGACGAACACGACGCCCACGATCAGCACGGTCCGGGTGAGCCGGACCTGGAGCTCCACAAGGTGCTCCATGACCGGCATCTTCTTGTCTTCCAGCGGCGCGAAGACAGAATCTTGCAGCCACTTTCCGAATTGCTTAAAATCCGCCATCAGTACTCAGTCAGTCACCCATGCGACTTGATTCGGCTATTTCGGATTCACCGCCACGAACAGATTATTCCCCTGCCGGCTCAAGAGCAACACCGCCATCTCATCCTTTTTGATTTTGGCGGATACTTTTTGATAATCGTCCAACGATTTGATGACTTCGTGATTGACTTCTTGAATCACATCGCCACGCTGCAAGCCGGACGCTTCCGCAGGACTGCCCGGTTCGACGTGATTGATTAACACGCCGGACGTCTTGCCGGGAAGATTGAGCTGGCTCATGGTTGCCGCATCCAGCGTTTGGACGCGCAATGACGCCAACACATTATCCGGTGGCTTCACAGTCTCTTGCGGAGCCTGTGGGGTCGGTTCCTTCTTCGCCAGCATTTCATCCGTCGGGCGCTCACCCACCTTCACGTTTAGAAATTGCTCTTTACCTTCGCGCAATACTTTCAGCTTAGCATGACGCCCAACCAGCGTACGGGCCACCATATTGCGCAATTGACTGACGTTCTTCACTTCTCGATCGTCAAACCCGATGATCACGTCCCCCCGCTTGAGCCCCGCCTGATGGGACGGGCCGTCTTCATTGACATCGCTGATCAACACACCGGTCTTCCGCTGTTCCGGCAGCTTGAACGACTTGGCCAGCGCGGGCGTAATTTCCTGGATGGCGATGCCCAGCCATCCGCGGACGACTTTGCCGGTCTTCATCAACGCATCGGTCACATCCATGGCGATGGTGCTCGGAATCGCGAAGCCAATCCCTTCCGATCCACCGGTCCGCGAAAAGATCGCCGTATTGATACCGATGAGATCGCCGTTCATGTTGACCAGCGCTCCACCCGAGTTGCCCGGATTGATGGCCGCATCGGTCTGGATGAAGTCTTCATAATCGGCAATGCCGACATTCCCCCGTCCCAGCGCGCTGATGATGCCGAACGTCACACTGGAATTCAGCCCGAATGGACTGCCGACGGCGAGCACGAAATCTCCTACCTGCAATTTCTCATAATCCGCCCACTTGAGCGCCGGTAAATTATCGGCCTCGATCTTAATGATG
>DATEPO010000457.1:0-3412 GCA_035273145.1 Nitrospiraceae bacterium | reverse complement strand
GGTATCTTTAGTGTTGAGCGCCGCGCTCGCGGGCTTCGGCAAGCTGTTCCTAGGCTGGCTGCCCGGGGAAGAAGCGATGCTTCACCTCGCCAACTTGACGATCTCATTCGGCGTGATCACGTTGCTGTTTGCGATGATGTTCAAGCTCCTTCCGGACGCCAAGATCGCATGGCGCGATGTCTGGGTAGGGGCCGGGCTGACGAGCTTATTATTTACGATCGGAAAGTTCCTCATCGGCATGTATTTGGGAAAGGCCGATGTGGGGTCGGCCTACGGGGCGGCCGGATCCTTGGTCATTCTGTTGGTGTGGGTGTACTACTCAAGCCAAATTCTCCTCTACGGGGCCGAATTTACGTCCGTCTATGCGAACCGCTATGGCTCGCGTATCGTCGCAGGAACAAGTTCGGCAGCCGCGTAAGGGATCGTATCGATAGATGCGGATCACGCAGTTGCGCAGACGATTCGGAGAAAAGAGAAAGCAGGACGGCTTGTCTTCAATTCGTATGGAGGGGCCATGGATGCCGCACGACGGACGAGTCCTGAACCAATCAAGGAGCCTGATGCCGGTCTAGATCGGCCTGGGCCTGCCCCCTCGCCTCCGGCGCGTCACCGATTCTTGTGGTGGATCGTCGGCATCCTTGTCGTCTTGCTCCTGATCATCGGCCTCGCGGTCGCCTTTATCGATGAACCGCTGCGTGCCTATGCGGAACGAGAGCTGAATCGCCGTGTCGACGGCTATACGTTCCACATCGGCAAGCTTGACTTCCATCCCATCGGCTTATCCATCGATCTCGAAGATGTGACCGTCGTCCAAAAGGATCACCCGAACCCGCCCGTCGCGCACCTCACCAAGTGGCATGCGAGTATCCACTGGCGCGAATTGCTGTCGGGCCATCTTGTCAGCGATCAGTCGATCGATCGCCCGGTATTACATCTCACCCGTCCGCAAGCGACGAAAGAAGCCAAGGATGATGTCCCTGCCGACAAACGCGGATGGCAGGAGGCCGTCTTCGCCATCTACCCGCTGCAGATCAACGAATTTACCATTACGGATGGAGACATCACGTACCGTGAAAACAGTACGTCGAAGCCACTCCACGTCGGTCAACTAAATTTTCGCGCCACTAACATCCGCAACGTCCGGTCGAAACCCGATGAGTATCCCTCGGGCGTGCATCTGGACGCCGTGCTGTTTGACAAGGGGCGATTAACCGTTGACGGGCGTGCAGATTTCTTGTCCGAGCCTTACATGGGCATGAACACGGACATCAACTTGAAAGACATCGAGTTGGTCAATGTGTTGCCGCTTACGGCACAGCACCAGATATATCTGACACAGGGCGTGATGTCGACGGCCGGGCATGTGGAGTATTCACCGCGCACACAAGTAGTCCGGCTCAAGGACCTCTCCCTTCGGGATGTGAAGTTGGATTTCGTGCATGCCGCCACGGCCGCACCGAAAGAGAAGGACACGGGGCAGAAGGTCGCTCGAACAGCCGACAAAGTGGCGAATCATCCGAAGCTTCTCATCCGAATCGACAAGGGCATGATCGACAACAGCGAGTTCGGTTTCGTCAATAAGGCGACGAATCCGCAGTATCGCGTCTTTCTCACGGGAACGGACATGTATTTGGAGAATTGGAGCAACCAACTGTCGGAAGGCACGGCCATTGTAAGGCTCCGCGGCATGTTCATGGGTTCCGGAGCCACTCAAGTCGATGGCGCCTTCCGACCGGAAACCAAATCGCCGGACTTCGATCTCAACCTTCGCATATTGAAGACCCAGGTAAAATCGATGAATAATTTGCTCCGCGCGCACGGCGGCATCGATGTCGTCTCTGGAGTCTTCTCGGTCTTTACTCAAATGACCGTGAAGAACGGGTCGATCGACGGGTACCTGAAGCCGCTCTTCAAAGATGTGGAAGCGTACGACCCATCGCAGGACCGCGATAAGGGCCTGTTGAAAAAAGTTTATGAAAAAATCGTCAACGCCGCCTCTACCGTCCTAAAGAATACTCCGCGCGGCGAAGTGGCGACAAAAACGGATCTCTCGGGACCGGTCGATAATCCTCAGATGAGCACCTGGGAAACGGTGGTGACCTTAATTCAAAATGCATTTTTCGAGGCGGTGCTTCCCGGATTTGAAAAGTAACGGAGGTAAAATCTAGACCGTCTGGGCCGTCATTGATGGTCGGCACGCGCTACTGCCGGTATTCGAACTGGGTCGCGTACCGAAGTCAGCAGGCTGATATTAGCATTAGCTGAGAAAGGAGGTATCTCGCCATGACCATGATGAGGAATATGTGGCTCTCCATGAGTCTCCTGGTCGGTTTGCTAGTGGGCATGTGGATGCCCAATGATGGGCGGGCCCAAGGGTTCTTGGGAGGTGCGACAGGATCGGTGGAGAAGGCTCGCCAGGAGCTGCAACAGCTTGGCACAGAAGCCGCGCAACATGCGAAAAAGGCCGAGCAAGCGGCACAAGAAGCGGAACGCCTGGCTAACACACTGAGCGGCAACGCGAAGAACGACGCGCAACAGGCGGCGCAGGACGCTCGGCAGAAAGCCACCCAGGCGAAAGCGAAAGCCGATCAGATTCAGGGACAGGCGTCTCAGGGTGATGGGGCCGGTAATCTTGACGATCTCCGACAGGCGGCGCAAGACGTCAAGCAAATGGGCGCCGAGGCACAAGGTCATGCGAAAAGAGCGAGGGATGTCGCCGGATCGTCCGGTGGAAGCCGGATGAAGAACAGCGATACGGGCCTGACTCTATCCACGGACGAATCGCAATCGCAATCAATGGATTCCGAAAGTTCGACAACCTCGCAGACGCAGCGCGGCCGTCGGAACCCGTCGTTGCCCGATACGGACCCCAGCACGAGGTAACAGAAATCGACGGACTAACCAAGGTCCATACTAGTGATAATGGCAATCTGATTTAGCCATAACGAAACTACGCTATAAATGGAGGGGTAAATGGAAAAAACTGGGGCAGGAACAGAAGAGATGAAAATCGTTGAGGCAGCGCAGGACCTCGTGAGTCAGAACCTGGATAAAGTAGAAGCCCAGATCGATTCGACAGTGGACAATGCGAAGAACGTCGTACACGAACTGAGGAGCGAGGCGCAAGAGGTCGCCGATCGGACGCTGATTCGTTTCAAAGGGTTTTGGGGGCGGATGCAGGAAAAGGCCGAGGCCCAGATGGCTGAGCGCCCCTGGGTTGTGCTCGGAACTCTCCTAGTCGTGGGATATCTCTTGACCCGCTCACGCTCGAGGCCGAATCGCTACTAGCCGGAAAGATAGCGCTGTCTTTCTGGTTTTGCGGCAAGACCGTAGCGCTGTAGGTAATGCATTTACATCGGTATGTGTGCCGTGCTACACGATCAGTAAGCGTGAGGACCCATCAATACAGGGG
>DATEPO010000456.1:0-17432 GCA_035273145.1 Nitrospiraceae bacterium | reverse complement strand
CATCATTTGTTGCATGTCTCCGACATTCAACATGGTATGGGAAACTATTTACTCTATATGACTCCCGGCTCCTGCCAATCCGACGCACAGACAGCGGCAAATTAGCTGACGTCTTGAAGAACAAGCGATGAATCCAATCGTGTACCTACGTAAAACCCGTTTTACTATTTAACGGGCCTCTGGTCATATTTCTTTAAAATACAGCAACTTCAGCGCTAAATCCTCATACGGCACTAGGTCCAAAGTCCAATTGACTGCCATAGTCATGTATGGCAGCTTACGTGCTTACGCTCCTCTACATCACAATTGACCGGCCCGATAGCAAGAGCCTTGCGCCCCTAGCGCTGCAGTGCCATTTGGCATCAGCGCGATGGTTTTCCGACAGGGTATCGATTGGTCGCTATGATGTTCGTCCTAAACCGCAGGATTTCTGATGTCCCCTTTCTGCTACGTCCCTACCTTCTTCTTAGCTGTCTTTCTGTTTGGGCCATTCTCTTTCACGTGTCCTCCGCTGTGCTCGGCAGTGTTTCCTTGCTGCTGATTCGTCAGGACGGCGTCAATGCCATCTGACGCCATTACGGTGCTGCTTGTCAGTGAACAGGCAGAAGAGGTCAAGCTCATCACGACGTGCTTGCGATCCTTTTACTTAGGCTGCCGGGTGGAAGCGGTCTACTCCTCTGAGGAAGCATTGGAATGGGCTTCAAAACAAGATTGGCATATTATTATCTTAGATGAGTCGCTTCTCGATCCTCATACCGTAGACACACTTCAAGAGATGCGACGCCGCGCTCCGCGGTCAGCAGTCGTAGTAGCCGCCGCCCGTCAAGATACCGGAACGGCACTCGCCCTCTTGCGACAGGGAGCCGACTATGCCTTGTTCAAAAACGCGCCGGCCTTTTTGACAGAATTGCCGATCGCCACACGCGAGGTATTAGAAAAGCGTCAATTACGAGCCCGTCTCGATCTTGCGCAGGATCGATATCTTCGTCTCATCGATAACATAACCGACGTCGTCTACGAATTGGATGCAGAAGGGCGTTTTCTCTATGTCAGTCAGGCTGTGCAGCCGCTGCTGCATTACGATCCTCAGGCGCTGATCGGGGTCCACTATTCGATGCTCATTCCACCGGAGGATCTGGACTCGGCTAACCGGCGATTCAATGAACGTCGGGCGGAAAGCCGGGCTACCCGTCGATTCAAACTCCGCCTATTGGATAAGGATCGCCGCTTGCCGCCTCTCGTGGCCGAGATTAATGCCACGGCTTTATACGATCGGCAGCGGCGGTTTGTGGGGACTGTCGGTCTCCTCAGGTCAGCAGCGGGCGTACAACAGGCGCAGGCGCTTCAGAAACTGACCGACCTTCCTCCTTCATTGACTCTTATTCTTGCCAACACCGAGCAATTACTGCGTACGGTTCAGGATCTCTGCGAGCAAGCCGGCCTTGCTCCTGCTGAAAAAGTCCGCTCTCTTCCTTCCGATACAGAAACCCACCAGATCTCGGCACGATCACAATCAGAGGAAGTTGCGCATGCCGTTGGAGAAGTCCCGCCATTTTTTGAAGAGCGGCGACACTCTCCTCGCATCGAGATCCACATGGAAGCACGCGCCACTGCCAACGGTATGACTTGGGAAGGTACGGCGCTCAATATCGGCCTTGGCGGAATATACATTCTGTTTGAAGGACAAGTGCTCGCCAGCGAACATCAGCTGGCGCGGCTCGGGTTTGGCAGCGAGGTCGGTGTCCTGGAAATCCCAGGAACCGTACGGCATATTGAAGCTAGAGGTAGTGAATCATCTCCCGCAACGGGATTATTCACCGGTCTCGCCATTCAGTTTTCACCGCTCAAAGAGGTAGAGGGGAAAATTCTCCAGTCACTGATGGAGGGTCTCCACACCGAATCGATCTCGATGACATGCACAGCCTTACTCATTCGACAATCTCCTGATCCATCACGCCGAGAGGACTTGCGAGTCGAGACGAAGGAAACGACGGAGCCCGCGAGCCTCGATTCCGATGCCGATCGGGTGCAGTCCACAGGCGAAGATCAATCCATTTCCACGGAGTTCTTTGAATGCACCAATGAACAGGGGCAGCGCATTGCCCTGTGCCATGATCATCAGACACAAGATCTTCAACCGGCGGCTCCCATTATTATTGTGGCACCAGGCTACGGACGGACCAAACGAGAATATATCGAACTCGCCTATTATTTCGCGTCGAACGGCTGTCGAGTCCTGCGCTACGACCATACTTATCATGTAGGAGAGAGCGACGGCGGAATAGTGCTGACGACGCTGACCCACATGCAAGGTGATCTAAACACCGTGATCAACTATGCCGTTCGTCTCTGGCCTGCCGGTCCCCTTGTGATCGTTGCCAGCGATGTGATGGCGCGGGTCGCTACGAAAGCGGTGGGACGACATCCTTTCGTCAAGCTGCTCGTCCTCCTGGCTCCAGTATTCGACCTACAATATACCCTGATGGCGGCGCATCAAGAAGATCTCATTGCAGCTTCCGTGCGAGGTATGCCACGAGGCATCGGCAATATCTTGGGATTTAATATCGATGTCGATGCCTGGGTGGCCGATGCGATCCGTGGCGCCTATGCGGATTTCCAAACGACCCGCGAGGATCTGACTCACATTCACATCCCGATGCTGGTGTTCTCATCTGAGCAGGATCTTTGGATTCGGCCTAACGCATTATCCCCCGTTAAACTCTCATTGGGCGACACTTTTCTCGGTTGGCATGCCATGCCTGAAGCGCGCCATGGCGTCGTCGATCATCCCGACCAAGCACGACTCGTCTACCGGCAAATGGTGGCACACTGTCGAAGCGCGCTGTATCCGCTTTCCAAGGATACAGTGAGAGCGCCTTCAGAGGCCGCTCTTGCCCGTCAAAGCCGACTCGAGCTCGAACAGGCACGCCTGCACCACCAGATGGATCAGACGGACGTGGTGGAATTTTGGCGTGACTATCTCGACCGATCGCATTCATTGGCCAATTTCTCAGAGTATTGGCATGTGCTGGATCATATTCACCGGCTTCTGGGACCGTTGGACAACAATGCTCGTATACTGGATGCAGGGTGTGGCAATGGCAATTTTGGCATGTTTCTCTTGATTGCAGCCTCCTTCCACCCAGACCAGCTCTTAGGTCCTGAGAGCCGACTCCATTATATCGGCGTGGATTTCGTCCCCAGCGGCCTTGAACAAGCGAAAATGAATCTCATTCGTGTGGCTGCGGAGCTACGCGGCAAGTTCGCCGCCACAGTACCTACTCGATCGGTGATGAAAGCGGGCTTAACCTGTGTGGATCTCAATGCCCGTCTCCCTTTTCAGGATGGACAATTCGATCGTGTCGTCTGTAATCTTGTGCTTGGCTATCTCCGCGATCCGTTGTTTACGCTCCGCGAACTGATTCGTGTCCTGGCTCCACATGGCAAACTCGTGCTCACTCATTTCAAGCCCCAAGCGAATTTGGCTCGCATCTATCGAGAATTCGTATCACTGGCGAAAAGCGATCTCGATCGGCAGCAAGCGAAAGAGATGGTAGAAGCATCGGGACGAATTACGCAGCCTTCGCGCGAAGGCGCGTTCCGTTTTTTTGACCGCCAGGAACTTGCCATGCTCTTGATGGTCAGCGGCGCCTCACAGCCTCGAATTTATTCGACCTTTGCCAATCAGGCCTATATCGCAGTCGCTGAAAAGGCTTCCTCTCCTACTTCCGCTCTCTAGCCGCGTCTGAACACAATTATCGGGTGTCTCCCTGCGGTTAGCCGTACTATTGACTTCGGCACCGTGCTATACCTAGCTATAATTCTAAGACGAGCGTGTCCTACCATTCCCTGAGGGCAGAAGCGTCCCTAGGCATAGAATTTTCCATGCTATTTTGTGGCAGTCCTGTACCATCGTTAAAGAGCATTCCATTTTTGATGGCACGGGCTATACTTACTTGAAATGTTCTTACTATTCGTTACAGTGCGCGTATTGCAGATAACCGTAGCTTCACGGATCTGAAGCCTTTGATAATAAAAGGGTGAGTCTTTTCTCCGTGCTGGCTCCTCTATCGCGCTCCCTTGCTATAAAGGCTTACAGGAACTTTTGATTATAATTTGCAGCCATCCTCTTAGCCGGCAGATGATTTTTACGGGATCTTTAGCCATGGTTAGAAGCGCTCGGAGGCGTCGATGAGAAAAGTCTTGATCCAAGAAAAGCACGACGCCTATGACACGCTCACGGAATTTAGCCTCGCGATGGCTTCTATCTTAGACCTTCCTACTCTGACCCAAACCATTCTCGACACGCTGAAAAACGTTCTCAATACTCCGAGCGCCTCACTCTTTCTCCTTGACAACGAGAAGGATGCATACTTGCTTTCGCCGACCAATGGGACTGGCCTTGAAACCATACAGCCCATACGGCTTTCGGCGTCAGATGAGCTCCCTCACTACTTGAGATGTTCACGTACTCTGTTGATCAGGGAAGATCTCAAAGGGTCACCGGACATTAACCCTTCGATCCTTCGCGACCTGGAAGCTATGGCCTCGGAAGTTTGTCTTCCACTGATCAACAAAGATCGACTGATCGGCTTTATTAATCTGGGGGGCCGTCCCGATGCTCAGGCCTACGGTCAACACGAACGGCAGCTCCTGGCGACTTTGGTTCAAAACGCGGCCGTCGCGCTCGATAACGTCCGTTTGTATACCGACCTCAAGCGATCTCAGATTTTGATGCGCCGCACGGATCGACTTCGCTCACTCGAGACCATCGCCGGAGGCTTTGCTCATGAGATTAGGAACCCTTTGACATCGATCAAGACGTTCGTCCAGCTTGCACCCGGGCGAAGAGACGATGCCGAGTTCATTGACCGGTTCAGTGAAGTAGTCATTGAAGATGTCTATCGCATTGAACGACTGATTCATGAAATTCTTGATTATGCGCGCTATCGCGAGCCTAAGTTTGCCGAGGAGAATCTCAATGACATCGTCTCTTCATGTCTCTATTTTATTGAGGTAAAAGCCCAGAGTAAATTTATTACCATTGCGAAACACTTGGCTCCGGACTTACCGTCCACAATGCTGGATCGCCAGCAGATCAAACAAGTGCTTCTTAACTTACTGCTCAATGGTATGGATGCCATGAATGATGGCGGCGGGCAATTATCGGTCAAAACACACCGGCTCAATAAAGCCGACGAGACATGGGTGCAAATCGAGATCGGGGATACCGGCGTCGGCATCTCGCCGAACAATCTGGAGCATATTTTTGACCCCTTCTATACGACCAAACATGAAAGCATCGAACGTGAAGGGACGGGCCTAGGGCTCACCATTGTGCATGAGATTATTCAAGAGCATCACGGCTACATCGAGGCAGAAAGTACCGTCGGCGTCGGCACTACATTTTATATCAATCTGCGAACCCATCCGTTAGGAATCGACGTGCCAAAGGAAGTCAGGGACTATGAAAAAACGAGTGCTGCTCATCGATGATGAGGTCGGTATCCGGACCTCGCTGAAGATGGTCCTCGAACCAGCCTACGAGGTGCTGTCGGCCCACGACGGCGAAGAGGGTCTCGCTCTCTTTCGAAACGGCTCGCCGGACTTGATTCTTCTCGACATTCTGCTTCCCGGCATCGATGGTCTCTCTGTCCTTCAAACCATACGGTCGGAAGATGCCCGCGTCTCAGTGATCATGCTGACCGCAAGCACTACCGTCAAAACCGCGGTGGATGCGATGAAGATGGGCGCCGTGGACTACATCACGAAGCCGTTCGATGTGGAAGAACTGCGGCTCAACGTGGCTAGAGCGCTGGAAAATACCGAGTTGAAACGCGAGGTCACTTCCCTGCGGGCTCAAGTCATCAATCGCTATGGATTTCACAATCTCGTTGGAAAAAGTCCGGGCATGCGCGAAATCTATTCGAAAATTGAGCAGGTCGCGGATACACGAACAACCGTCCTGATTACCGGTGAAAGCGGAACGGGAAAAGAACTGGTGGCCCGTGCGCTTCACTATAACGGCGCGCGGCGTGCTCGCCCGTTCATCGCCATTAATTGTGCAGCCTTGCCCGAGACTCTGATTGAAAGTGAATTATTCGGGCATGAGAAAGGCTCTTTTACGGACGCGCAAGCCCGCAAGCCCGGCCAATTTGAACTGGCCCATGGCGGCAGTCTTTTTCTCGATGAAATCGGCGATCTGAGCCTGCCGACCCAAGCCAAATTACTCCGTGTCGTGCAGGAACGGGAATTCAGCAGGATTGGGGGCACACATCCGATTAAAGTGGATGTCCGCATCCTGGCTGCCACGAATAAAAGTTTGGAAGAATTACTCCGGCGCAGGGAATTCCGAGAAGATCTCTACTACCGCATCAACGTCGTCTCCCTATATTTGCCCCCACTGCGCGAGCGGCGCGAGGACATTCCGTATCTGGCCAAACATTTCTTGGCCCGCCGTCGCCAAGAAGACAAACGCGCGCCCCAGGAATTTGCAAAAGAGACGTTGGAGATGTTGTCAAAATATAATTGGCCTGGAAACGTCCGCGAGCTGGAGAATGTCATCGAACAAGCCATGGTTTGGTCGGGCGACGCCACTATTCTTCCTGAACATCTTCCCATCAGTCTTCGTACTGATATCCATGCCGATCTCTTGCGAGGAGAGACACTCTCCGGCCGCTTGTCGCTTGAAAAGGCCGTCATGGAATTCGAACGAGACATTATTTTAGAAGCCCTCCGCAAAACCGACTACGTGCAGACGCATGCCTCCGCGCTGTTAGGGATAAGCCGAAGGATGCTGAAATACCGGATGGATATGCTCGGCATCAGAAGAGAGGATCCTACCACCGCCGATTATCCGACGGAACGAGCCGACCTATTGCACTAATGGCCCCTGACCATAAAACGTGGACCATCGCATCCATGAAAAGCCACAGATTCCTTGACAAAAACGATTTTCGATAGTACACATTACCTTGTTACGTACTTCCCTCATATGCTTGCTCATTCTGATAAACCCACCATTTTAATTGTCGAGGACGAAGTCGGACCTCGCAATGCGCTGCAGATCATTCTCCGGCCGTTTTATAATCTCCACAGTGTCGATAATGGCCATGAGGCTCTTCGTGTCCTTCAAGATTACCCCATCGATCTCATCACACTGGATGTCAAACTCCCGGACCAAAGCGGTCTGGAGGTGCTCAAGCAAGTGAAGTCACAACATTCCGATGTCGAAGTGGTGATCATTACCGGATATGGCAGCCTGCGGTCGGCCATGGATGCGACGAAATCCGGAGCCGCAGCTTATCTCTTGAAGCCGTTCAATGTCACGGAATTGTTGGCCATTATCAATCAGACCTTGGGGAAAAAGCAGCGCCTCGAACACTTGCGACAGTGGTTGCGCAGCAGCGAATCGTTATGGGGTTCAGAACGCGACAGTGCCGAGGCATGGAAACAGTTGATCGATCACTACCAGGAGCTGCGTCCCAAGACGAAACATGAGTCACAGACACCAGGCTATTCTTCGTTCGCTCCCCTACTCTCGGAACTCCTGGAAGCCTACAGTCGTGACCTGTTTAATCACGCCAATCGTACAAGTTTTTATGCCGGTTTAATGGGGAAACAATTGGGCTTCACCGAGGTTGAGTGTAAGGCGCTCGTATTAGGCGCGTTTCTGCATGATATCGGCCGACTCGCATTTGGGAACCCGTCGCATGTCATGCCTGCACAAAAAAGTGAAGGATACAAGCACCATCTCGAGATAGGCGCCCGCATGATTCTTCCTCTCAGGCTTCCCGCCGAAGTAGGCCAGATCATCCTCTACCATCAGGAACACTATGATGGATCCGGCTATCCCTACGGGTTGCAAGGTGAAGGGATCCCGCTTTCGGCACGGATTGTCGCGATTGCGGAAGCCTTTGACCATTTGACCGGTGAGCATCCGTCTCGACTTGCCTACTCTGTCGATGACGCGGTGTTGCAAGTTCAACGTCAGGCCTCTAAGCGTTTCGACCCGATCCTGACAAAACTCTTGGAACGGGTCGCCGGTGAATGTGCCCCCTCACTTCCCGATCTCGCAGCCTCATCCAGACAAGTCATACCGGACCATTAGAAGCGCAGCCATCTCTTCCATCATCTCTCTCGAGAGACACGACAGCAAAACGCTTACACCATCTGTCGTTCGACCCGGCCCACTAAACCCGTCCGCCGGGTCCGCCGAAATATTTGACAGCCTGCGCGCGAGCTTTTGGGGGGCGAGCGCCTCCTTATCCTCCAACAGTTGAATCTCAAAGCCTTTGCACATGCGGCGCTTGGTCGGATTCACATTGCGACCGCAAGATTGCTTGACAGCGCCACACGAAGGCAGGAAAGCAACAAACGCAGACACCCTTATTCATGACTACTTAGAACAATGGCATGGCCCCTGCTTTAATAATCAAGAATACGATGAGCGCCTCATCAGAGAAAAACCCAGACAAGGAGGGTTCGATAATGTTTACACCATTCTTACGAGGAAGCCTGCTCACGGGAGGATTGATCCTTTCCGTCATGAGCACAGTGGCTTCTGCAGACACCTTTACGGTCAATCCAGGCGCCGTCGGTGTCGCCGGCCCGACGGTGCAAGTCAACTTCACCGACTTCAGCTATGTTGCACTGGTGAATCAGACGGCAACCAACGGCACAGGCACATTCAATGAGCAGGGTGCCGGATTCTTTAGCTCATACCGGTTCCCGGATTTGGCCGATGTCGTTCCAAATGCCGGGATAAACACCACTTATAAACTCTATGCTGTGTTTGCCGCCGACGGAACCGTTGCACCTACGGCGGCCATTCCTGGCGGCCTCACTGCGACGTTTAACAATTTCAATCTGAGGTTGTTCCTCGATCCGAATCAGAATAGCTTCGTGACCGCGTCTCCTGTCGGGACTGTGGGAGGCACGGTCAACATCGGTGGAACCGGCGATGATATTCTCGTAGGCCAGTCAGCCGGCTTAATCGCGGGACAAGCCCATGCCTTTCCAGGGCTGGCCAATGGAGACTTCGATGTACAAGTCCGTTTCAACCCGGTCGGCGGATTTCTCAGCGGCCCATTTGTTCTGAACCTTGCGCTAGCCGATTTCAATGGGGTCAATACATCTTTGACAGGATTCAGTTTGGGCAGCTTCGATTCCGGTCGTGTCGATGGGTCCGGCAATCTGAGCTTCACGGCAGTGCCGGCAGTACCGACAGTACCGGAACCGACGACACTCTTGTTGTTAGGGTCAGGCCTGACGGCACTTGGATGGTTCCGCCGAAAATGTCTGCGGTTAACTTGCATGGCATAGTCCTTCCTTTGACCTAGAAGAGGGAGGGAAGAACTGACTATGATTGGATAAATCGGTCAAGGGGCAGACGAACCGATTGCCCACGCATGGACCATCCCCGCCCAATCCGAAAGAGCATCGCACCGAACCCTGCCGGGATAAGATCGGCAAGCCGGCTTCTCAACTCTTTCAAAAGCTGACGGTGGGAGGGAAGGAATTCTTTCAGCCCTTCTCCCTGATAGCGCTGGTCAAGATACAAGGCTACCGGCATGGGATGCGTCTGAAGGCCCTGTTCTTGAGCCTGGATCCATAACCGCTGAACTTGCTCGCCTGCTCTCATCCAATCTTGGGAAGCAGCCCTGTCGATCGTGACGAGGACGAGCGCTCCCGTAGAGCGAGCCAGAAGACCCGACTGGCGGGCCAGAATACGAATGAGCCCCCAACGGGAGAATCGTTGGACTCGATGCCACGGGCGTAGGCAGCGTAACAGCATGCCGCCCAATGGTCCTATCCCCAAGCGATCGATTTCTAATCCCATTCGTACATCCTGTGTCATTTTGGAATTTACGAGGAGCTTTGAAAACAGCTCCTCATGAATTACGGGATGTGAATACCGTATGCGATCCGCGACCTCGATCACCGCCGCCCATTCGGAAATGCGACGACGATCGGCGATCCTATGAACCCTGACTCCATCCACAGGCTCTTGCAGCAGCCGAGCCCAGATGGAGGAGTCAATCGATGTAGGGAGAAATGGTCGACGGTTGACAGTTCTCTGGAACAAGGCTGCGACTCGTGTCTGAGAGACACGCACCGCCTCATTGCGTGAGAACAGCAACCTAGCAGAGAAGTGCTTCTCGTCATCATCCGCATAGATTGTCTTTGTAGTCAGCCCTTCACTGGCCGCCTGCACCCGCATGTTTTCAATAGTGGCCCCAATTGACAGCGCTGTCGCTCGGTTTTTGTAATCGAAAAAACTCTTCGCTCGTTCTAAATCTGGGATAATGCTGACCGAGCCGTCGTCGTCAAATAGAAACCGCCATGGCTGACAATTATCTCCGGAAGGAGCTCGAACAGCGGCTGCCAAGATTCGTGTTTGGAACTTCGTCATTTATGAAAGATAAGTCCGGAACAACGGTGAGGAGTTCATTCGTCACTTTGCTTCAATCGAGAACTGAAACCACTTGAGGCTCGGACGGCTTCTTGAAGCAAGCGCATTGAAAGCAACCTGAGGCCAAATTGCACCCAAACGACGTACTGCTTGCTTTCGCACGTTACGATCAATGGAAAAGTTGACAGGCATTCCTTCCGATTCCTCCTCCTCTCAGGATATCCCTGCGAGAGAAGGACGAATCGCTCCGGCCTTTGACAACTGCCGTTTGAAATACCATCGTTTAAACCGCTGTCGCAGTTGACGGTTCCCACCCCGTAACGTTCCCTTGACATATCGATGCAGATATGGATCAAAGTGAAAATAGTGCGGGACGGCACGCGGCACCGCTCGGTTCAGCAAAATACCGACACTTTCAGCTCCAATGAGCGCGCTCGAGAGCTGGCACGCGATACTCGACGAAGGACCGACTTCTGCCTGAAGATCTACTTGAGCCAAGTCCAGATACTGCAAATGCAGTCCGCGCGGAGCCAACCCGACGGCGAAGGCAATAAGTTGGTCAAGACGCGACATGTCATCATGCAAGTCGAAGTACTCGTCGAAGCTCATCCCTGATGGAGAAACAATATGAAGGGTCGCTCCGAAGCCTAACGGTCCTGAGGTGAGCGCGTACAGTTTTTCCGCGCGGGCGGCTTGAAATAATATTCGGCGCGCCTCAACTGCGAAAAAATCAATGCCGTCCAGCACCAGATTCGCCCCTTGCACGAACTCGCGGCAATTCTCGCGAGTCAATCCCATCGGAAAGCAGGTCACGATAGCATCGGGATTAATCTGTTTGACGATCTCAGTCATGACGTCAACTTTGGGTCGCTCAAGCGCAGCCACAGTCGCACCGTACTGACGATTAAAATTCGCCACCTCGTAACGATCCAAATCGGCAAGATGAAAGGCCCCCACACCCAGTCGAGCTAATGTCACCAGGTGCACGCCACCGACGCCCCCCATGCCGGCGATTGCAACACAGGTTCGGCGAAGGCACTCTTGTTCAGACGGTGTAATGAGGCCGAGATTGCGCGAAAAAGCGGCACTGTAATTCCAGCCGCCCACCGGGCCTTTCTCATCGAGAGCAGCGCCCTCTTCCGTCACGGGCTGGATGGTCCGGGAGGAAAGTCGTTGGCCGGGCAGAGCCGAGAGACAACAATCCGCGCGATGTTTCGAAACACCTTGGCCGCCACTTTGGGCGCCGTGATGACTAATCGATCCATGGCTTTTGCATTTAACACGAGAAGGGTGGAGTGTTCGAGTGCGACGACGGACGCATAGCGGATCTCATCGGTGAGGAAACGAATTTCTCCGAACACATCGCCGGCCGTCAATGTTTTGCTGACCTGAACCTCATCATCCGGCGTATGACGAAACCGGCCGGTCACTTGAAAGCGTCCGTCCAGAATCAAAAAAATATCCCTGCCGGGGTCCCCCGCTCGAAGCACCGCATCCCCCACGTGGCAGGATACATAATGCCCCAATGATGCCAGCACCGTGACATCCTCGATCATCAGGCCGTGCAGCATGTTGGAAGACGCCGACTGGTCGGCCTGGATCAACCGTTCGAGCATCAGCTCCGTGGAATGAGCCGGTTTATGGCTTGGGGGAACCAAGACGGTTTCGGCATCCGGAAACTGGGACAGCAGCAGATGCCGGCCGTTCAAGGAGGACGGATAGAGCCTGGCAACCGGGACGAAAGGAGATCTGACCTGCTCTAAGAATTCGAGATCATCCACAACCAGCACCATCGGGACGACATACGTGTACTGCGCATGGTTGAACCCAGGCCGGTACGCTCGGAACCCCAACTTCGAATATAAGGGGAGTAGGCGCGTATGGCAGTCGATGAAATTAAATTGAATCTGTTCTTCACGCAGGAACTGATAGATCGCACAGGTCAATTGCTTCAGCAAATGGCTCCCGCGGTGCTGAGGATGGAGCGCAAGACGGGAGGTCATTCCAACAGCGTCGGGATACGAAGGAGCGAAGCGTTCCAAATTAAAATGCTCCTCGCATTCCAGCGGTCCATTGCGCCGCATAATAAAGCGGGCACAGGCAACGACCGTACCCTGATGCATCGCATAAAAATGATGCGCGCAGTCATCCCAACAGTCTTTCAACTGCTGGTTTTTCGAGTTCGCCTCATGGTGACGATTCGCTCCGTTCATCTCTTCGATGTAGACGTGGTAGCGAAGACGGTAAATCGCTTCCCGCTCGTGTTCGGTAGTGGCACGATGCACCGTCACATCGGCGGCACGGGTGCGCGACGTTCCCCCGGAGCGCGTCGCGGGGCCATGATGGAGGTATAGGGTTTTTTCCGAGGTGTTTCCGGCTATATCGCCGGTCGATTTCTGAATGGAGTGATGGAGGGAGGATTCAATAGGTGTGACATGTCTGTTCATGAATCGGAAAATGATCGCACAGACCTCTACTTTTGTATCTGGGTCCGATGACTTTGTCAAGCCGACACGACGATTCGTCGCTACACAGCGGGCACTTGTCGTCCGAGGCTGATGACGTAGAGAACCGTGTCTACTGCAACTCCGGTATCCCCTTGCTCTTGTCCAAACCATACTTATGCATCGATTCGTGTAAGGCTTGCCGGGAGATGCCCAATTCTTCCGCCGCACGCGTGACATTTCCATTCGTGCGTGTCAACGCCTGCCGAATGAGGTTTTTTTCGAATTGCGATCGCGCTTCACGCAGCGTCAGATACGCGGCCGGCGCAGGCGCATCGGATAGTTCGAGATCCACGGGTTGCAACGTCGTCGCATGGGCCATGACCACGGCGCGCTTGATACGATTTTCCAACTCCCGCACATTGCCGGGCCAGGGATAGGCTCGAATGGCGGCGCGCGCCTCTTCGGAAAGGCCCACCACCCGTGCATTGAGCTGATCGCGGTACTTGAGCACGAAGGCCTGGGCCAGGAAGACGGGATCTTCCTCTCGCTCCCGCAAAGGAGGCACTTGCAGCGGCACGACACTGAGGCGATAAAACAAATCCTTCCGGAACGTGCCGAGCTCCAAGGCCTCGGTGAGATTCATATTGGTCGCCGCGACAATGCGCGTATCGACCGCAATCGATTCCCGCCCGCCGACCCGTTCGATCTGTTGCTCCTGTAGAAATCGCAGCATCTTGACCTGGAGCGACAGGGGAAGCTCGCCGATCTCATCGAGAAAAAGCGTGCCGCCCTGGGCGAGTTCAATGCGGCCCTTGCGCTGCACGTGGGCGCCGGTAAACGCCCCTTTCTCGTGACCGAACAATTCACTCTCCAGAAGATTCTCGGGAATGGCGCCGCAGTTAATTGCAATGAACGGTCCCTCCCGCCTGGGGCTTTCACGATGGACGGCCCGGGCAACCAGTTCCTTGCCGGTACCGCTTTCCCCGACGATGAGCACGGCCAAGTCCGACACCGCGACCCGCCGAACGGTCTCAAAGAGCTGCAGCATCGGCGCGCTGGTCCCGATGAGCCCCTGAAACCCCTCCTGGATCGCCTGCTGGTGGAGGCGTCTAGTCTCCTGCTCTAGTTGAGCGACATACGCGGCACGGCTCAAGATTAACTTCAAGGTTTCCAGGTGCACCGGCTTGTGCATGAAATCATATGCACCGAGTTGAATCGCCTGCAGCGCGTTGGCGCGCTCGTTATTGCCGGTCAAGACGACCACCTTCGTCAAGCGATCGACGGACAAGAGCGCTTCGAGCAAGGCGAGGCCCTCAACAGCCTCAGCCGGTCGCGGAGGAAGGCCGAGATCCAGGGTCACGAGCGGCGGCCGGTCCCGCTTCATGTAGGCCAAGGCCTCGCGAGAATTGCCGGCAGAATATACCGTATAGGTATCCTCCAGCGCCCACCGTAACTGCTCGCGAATCTCCTCATCATCGTCCACGATCAACAATCCTGATTTAGTCATGTCGTCTGCCTCCTTCTCGCATCATGAGCACGCAGGCGGATCACAAACCGCGTGCCCTTCCCCGGCTCGCTCACGACGTTCAACGTCCCGCCATGGGCCTGTAAAATTTTTCGGCACTGATACAACCCGATGCCCAACCCTTTGCCTTTCGTACTGCGAAAAGGGCGAAATAATCCGGCGATGGTGGCATGGTCCATCCCGCAGCCGTTATCTTCTACGACAAGTTGGGCCGCCTGCGCGTCGGATTCCGTTCGCAGAATGATTCGGCCGTCTGGTCCGATCGCATCCTGGGCATTCAAGATCAGATTGAGCACGACCTGTTGCAGTTGATCCGGATCGGCTTCCACCAAGGGAAGGGAATGTGATTGGCGAATCAGCGTCGCGCCCACCGCGCCGTTGAAGCCTTTCAAGACCTCATCGACCAAGGTATTCATATCCAAGACATGGAGCTTGGGTGTGGGGTCCCGGGACAAGGCCGCGACGGTGCCCATCAGCGCCGTCATCTTCCGAACCGTCGAGCCGATCGTCATCATGGCGGCTCGTTGAAAATCAGGTTTTTCACCGTGCCGCTCGGCGTTCTGCACGACGAGCGACAGCGTCGCAATAAAATTCTTCAGATCATGGAGAAAGAAAGTAGAATATTCATAGAACGCCTCCATTTCACGAGTCATGAGCAAACGGTCCGCCAGCATGAGATGCTGGAGGCGATCCGCCAATTGCGCGGCAATGCAACGCAACAGATCTCGATCTTGATACGAATAGCCGCTGCCATCCGCGCGTGAACCCAGTGCCACCCATCCGATCGCATGTGAAGAGGCTTTCAACGGAAGAAGCAGAACGGCCTCGGTCATCTGGAGGTCCCGCTCGAGTACGGGCGGCAGTGTTCCGTCATGCTGCGTCACTTCGAACGGTTCCTGTTGCCGCTCAAGCCATGCTTTGATCGCTCCGGCATCGTTCAATTGCCCGGATGTCCCGCGCACATGATGCGCGGCCATGCGAGCCCAGAGCCCTTCTTCCAGGTCGATGGCCATCCAGATGGCGAGACTGTTGGCGCCAAAAATGCCCTTGAACAGGTCCACGGCGCGCCAGGCGATCTGCTCCGGCGTCTGTCCAGATCCAACCGCTTCCATCACCTCCAGCCACCGCGTGCGGTAATCGTATTTGTGAGGAAAGAAATGGCGCTCGACAAAGCGACTCAGGCCGTGACGGACATGCGCCGACAACAGCACGAAGATCAGTCCGGTCATGGCCAGCAGCACAAACAGGGCGCTCAGCACCATGTTGCCCGGCAACCCGGATGCGCGAATCACCGATGCGATCAGTCCTGTCCCGATTAGGACCCCCCCGACAAGGAAAAAACTCAGTGAGCCGGTGACGACTTTCCGAGAAATGTATATCTGGACGTCCATGGTCGGCCGGTAAAACAGCCCGTATCCGATGAGCAGGCACGTCACTCCCGTCACGATACCGCTCAACCACGCCAATTCACGATGCCACACCGAATACAAGAGTAGATCCGACATTTGATAGAGGAAATACATACTGAGCAGGCCCAATCCAACAACGGGAAATTTGATGTACCATCGGCCTTGATCTCCGGCATGGCGAAGGGTCTGCTCGAGATTGGCAAGAATCACGGCCTGCGCCATCAAATACAGCGCGGCATAGATACGGCCGGACGGGCCTAACCCCACGGTCATCGAGTCCGGGGAGGTCAGCGCAAACAGCCGATCCGATCCGACGAACCCTAGAAACAGCAGGGTCAGCGCGCCCGACGCTAGGAAGGCAGGCTTCCATTCTCGTAACAGTTCGGCAGCATTGGACCGTGCGAAGGCCACACTAAAGACTAACCAGCACAGGGGCATCGAGATTTCGCCCGCCAAGGCCACACGCCTCCAGAACAGAAGGTCTTGTCCGGATTCCGCCACTAAACTCATCCCGTTCCCATATTGCGTGACCGCTAACGCTCCCAACGCCGCCGCCAGCGCCCAATGTACGGTCGCGCGTTTGGCGCGAGCCATGACGAGCAGCGCCAGCACTCCGCACAGGGCGACACTGAGAAACGCAAGCATGATGGGCAAGAATGACTCGTGCATCTCGTTCGATCTTTGTTATGTCAGGACCGATGAATCAGCAGCACCGCCCTGCGGGGAGCGCAGAGAAACTTCCTATATAATTCAGGCGCGTGTTTCCACATCATGATCATGATGGGTTTGATTCAAACGCTTGACGACCCGTGCAGGATTGCCGGCCACCACCGCCCAGGGCGGCACATCACGCGTCACGACTGAACCTGCGCCGACCACGGCATGCGGCCCGATGCACACGCCTTTTAAGATCATCGCACCCGCTCCAACCCACACATCAGGGCCGATAGTGATCGGTTTTGTAACTCCTGTGGTGTGCCATCGATGCCGTCCGGAAGTCTCCAAGGCATGAAAATCCGTGTCGAACAACCGGCCATCGGCGAGCACACAGCCTTCCGCAATATCGATACGCCGACAGCACCCTAATCGTGTCCCGTTTAACACGACACGATGCCCGATCTGGATAACGGCCTGCTGAGAATGTGTATAGGGCGTGACCGGGGCAAGCCGTGACGCAATCACCGTGCAGTCGTCGCCGAAGACGACGGTCCCGGGGCCTCGAATATCCAATCGGCCGGAAACACGGAAGTTTTTCCCAAAGCGGACGCGTTGCCCGCGTAGACGGCATTGAAGACGGTAGTACCATCCTCTGGCCAACATGGCGATAATACCGAGCGCCCCACGCGGATTGCTCCAACCTTGCGCCATGGCGGTCCGCCACTTCATTCATACACCGAGGTCATGGACGACCTCCGAGGGCCGGCTCCATGCTGTCCGCGACTGATCCAACTGCTTGACGACGGTTGCTGGATTGCCCGCCACGATTGTGTACGGTGCAACATCCTTGGTGACAACAGCCTGCGCAGCCACAACGGCGCCATATCCCACGCGGACGCCCTTCAGAACTGTCGCGCCCTCCCCTATCCACGCCCCGTTTTCGATCCAGACCGATTTGATGTCTATGGGAAGAGGCGGCT
>DATEPO010000455.1:0-7110 GCA_035273145.1 Nitrospiraceae bacterium | reverse complement strand
CCAGCTCGAAGGCCCGCCGGCTGCGCGGCTGCACCGGGGGAAGCCGGAGCGTCATACCGCGCTGCCTCGCCATCGGATAGACCGATTGATTCCACACGGTGTGCAGATACTCCCCATTGGGTTCTAGTGTAGGCACGGGCTCCGGCCGGAGTTCGAATGCACGCCACTGGAGATCGAGCGCGTCACCATATTCCCGGCGAATTCGGTTCAGCACAGGTTCTTCCAAATAACAGAACGGGCAGACGTAATCACTCCAGATGGTGATTTGAATTGCTATCACTGTACGTTCGAGAAACCAGAGCGCTCCTATTTGAAAGCCTACTTCCCCGACTCCTTGTGCTTCATCTGTTCTTGCTGCCGCGTGACACTGTCCTTCTCCTTGCTGGTCGACTTTTGCCCACTGAGCCCCTTTGCGCCTTGCTTCCCGTGTGTGTCGCTCTCTTTCGACGGCAAGCCGGATTCTTTCGGTACGTTCGGCGACGGCGATCCACTTTGGCCCATTGCAAGCGGTGCACTACCAAGAAGCAGCGTCGTGGCCATCATAATCGATAGGCGTGTGTTCATCTTGTCCCTCCGTTTCAATCGTTGTACCGTCACTGACTGTCAGCTCTAAACATCGTCGGCATAGATTGCTTGGCGGGTGTATCCTATCCGCCCTCCAATGCCGCGACACAGATGACCGTCGATCCCTCGAGCTGAGCCGCATACCATCGCAGCGTACCGGCCCGCGCGCATGAAAAAACCGTAACTTCTCTCCTCATTGTATCTCATCGCGAAGACCGAGGGGTCAAAGAGTGCCCTTTTCAACCTCTTTGGCTATGGACTTATTCTGTAGGCCGACGGGCCGAGCGTTTGGACCCTTGCCAGGCGCTTTGTGGATCGTTGGCACGCTATTTCATCCATGGTGCAGGATGTTGCACGATATAATGAACCGAACGAAAGAAGTAGGTCGGTCCTGTTGATCAAGGACCATTTCACATGGGAGTGTCTCGACGTGCAACATCTACTGGACGGTGTGCTGGCCTCTCAATGGCACATTCTGAAACAGGCAGCGATCAAATGGTGGGACGATAATGCACTGCGCCTGAGCGCCTCGCTTTCCTACTACACGCTCTTCTCGTTGGCGCCGATGCTTATCATCGTCATCGCCGTCGCCGGTATGATTTTCGGCCAAGCGGCCGTCGAAGGCCGGTTAATGGACGAGATCACAGGCTTAGTCGGACCCGAGAGCGCCCACGCCATTCAAAGCATGATCCAGCACGCGCGTGAATCGGAGACCGATACGACGGCCACAAGTTTAGGCTTCATTGCGATGATTGTCTTATCGACCGGCGTCTTCGTCGAACTCCAAGACGCGCTGAATCTCATCTGGCGAATCCGATCTCCGGAAACGACAAGCTTTTGGCATATGTTGAAAGGCCGCCTGTTCTCGTTCTGCCTGATCATCGGGATAGGGTTTCTCATGATCGTATCCCTCACGCTGAGTGCCGCAGTTGCCGCGCTCGGCCGGTTTTTCACGGCGCGACTTCCCGGCCCTGAATTCCTCATACATCTGGTGTCCGCTGCCGTATCCCTCGTGGTCTTTACCGCACTGTTTGGAATGATGTTTAAAATCTTGCCCGATGCGCACATTGCCTGGCGGGATGTATGGATAGGGGCACTGGTCACCGCGCTGCTCTTCACGATCGGCAAGATGGGCATCGGGTTGTATCTTGGGAAAACGGGTATTGCCTCGTCCTATGGAGCGGCCTCCTCGCTCGCAGTCATACTCCTGTGGGTCTACTATTCCGCGCTCATCCTGTTCTTCGGCGCGGAATACACCTATATGTCCGCAAAGATGTCCCACGCGCATCTTGATGCTCAAAGCGGCAACGCGTCGCGCGATGACCCCGGGCGCCGGACGTCATGAACTTCAAACCACCGTTGCCCTCTCAGATTGCAGACCGCCGCCTGTGGCAGATTCAGCCGATCCGGGATTTGGTCGGTTTCGTCCTCGTGGGCTTGACCATATGGTTCATCTTCGATCTTCGCCGCTTCTTTGCGCCGGTGTTCATCGCGTTTGCTCTGGCCTATCTTGTCGAGCCCGTCGTCGAAGCGGTGAAGAGCAAGATCGGCCTCCCCCGTTGGGTCCCGGCCCTACTCTTTACGGTCGCGCTCGTGGTCGGAACCGCGCTGCTCATCACGTGGGTGGGCCCTCTGTTGGCAGAGCAGGTGACCACGCTCTCGTCCAAGGTTCCTGGATACGTCTCTACACTGGAGGCGCGATATGGCTTTCATTTGGGATCTTTGAACGATCATCTGATGAGCTTTGCGCAAGGCATCAAAGAGAACCCCACGGAAACGCTCTCTCCGGTCTTTACCGGCACCAGTCAAGCGGTCGGCCTCTTAGGCATGATTGTGGCGACCACCTTGGAAGTGCTGCTGTCGACGCTCTTAGTGCCGATCTTTTTCTTTTTGTTCGTCTGGCACTTTGATCGGATCCGCGGCACGGTTCGATCTGTAATTCCTGAACGGCACGGCATCAGGACACGCCGCATCCTTCACCGAATGAATGAGGCCGTGAGCGGTTTTATTCGCGGCCGCCTGTTGATCGCGGCGATCACCGCCGTCGGGTTTGCAAGCGGATGGACCTGGACCGACGTTCCCTATTCCTTGCTGCTCGGACTCGTCACCGGAATCCTGACGATCGTGCCGTACCTCTCGCTCGTTGGATGGCCGATCGCCCTGTTCGTCAAGTACCTCGATGTCGTCTCGTCTGCCGGCACGCCGGACTGGTTCGACGTGATCGTCTGGCCCAGCATCGTTTTTATACTCGTCGCCTTTTTAGAAGGATGGGTCCTCACACCGTGGATTCAAAGTCGCACGATGGAGATGGGTGCCCTCACGGTCTTACTGGCCGTGCTCATAGGCGGGGCGATCGGCGGCGTACTCGGGTTGCTCATCGCGATTCCGTTCACGGCGTGCGCGCAAATCTTACTAGAAGAATTGGGAGGCCGCGGTCGCGAGGGTCGATTGGAGGCAGATGAGCCATATGGATAGTGGCATGCGGCTTGACCCGAAACGGCAGGCGGCATGCAAATAGTTCATGTTCCTATCGTTGGCACTACAGTTTTTGAGGCGCCGACCCGATGTAGAAACAAGCATACGTCGTCAAAGAACAGTGGGTTGGATACTTCGAAAAGCTCCACAAGACGAAGGATACGAACCGGTTTCCCTGAACCGTCTTGCGGTCGGGATGGAAATCTGGCTGGATTGCCCCTGGTACAAGCATCCCTTTCCGAAAAGTCGCTTCAAGTTGATCTCGACGAAACAGATTGAACTCGTCCGCGCGCTCGCACTCCCCGTGGTCTATTACCATGCAGCATCGTATCGAGCCGAGCCTGAGCCTGACCTCGACAAAACGCTCGCGCTCTTAGATGAATCCGATGTAACTCCGCTCGTCGACTGGATTCCGACCAGCGAGCCGTCAGCCCCTCTCCACGATAGTCTCCCTCTTGCTCTTCGGCGTGATTTGCAACAGGCCAATACGACTTACCAGGACACGCTCCGCAAGAGCTCGGATTGTCTGCGGCAAATCACTGCCGGACAAGGAGACGGCGGCGACGGCGCGAGTGCGCTCGTGGAACACTTCATCGATAAACTGCTCAAGAGTGGGTCATCCGCCGCGATGGCGGATGTGCTGCACTTGAACGTCCTGGAGCGGGTGCAAGCTGCACATGCGCTGAACGCCTGTATTCTTGCTCTGCTGGTCGGCCGGGAATTGGAATTGGAACCGGAGGAACTCAAAGTCGTCGGGCTCGCCGGTCTGTTGCACGATCTTGGCGAGCAGCGGATTCCGTCACAAATTCGATGGAAGACGGAGCCCCTGACCCGTGCAGAGAAGAGTTTGTTTCAATTGCATCCTCTGTATGGCAAGGAAATGCTGCAGGAACTGCACGGTATTCCGGACGGCGTGGGGGAGCTCGTTAGCCAGCATCATGAATACAACAATGGGACGGGCTACCCGAGGAGACTCACGGACGAACAGATCCACCCCTTGGCCAAGATCCTTCGCGTCATCGATGAGTATCAGTATCTGACCACTCCACGAGACGCGCATGTGAAGCTACAACCCAATCAGGCATTAGCGGAACTCTACGTCAAGCGGCAGCAGCAGTTGTCTGTGAAGGCGATTATCGCGCTCGTCCACGTCGTCAGTGTCTATCCTCCCGGAACGCTGGTGGAATTGACCGACGGCTCAATCGGCATGGTCACGAACACCAGCTCAGGTGAGCGGCTGCGACCGATAATTATGGTGTATGAGCGGAAAGACTCGGCGTTCACCACACGTCTGATCGATCTTCATGAACAGCGGCAGTTATCTATTCGTCGCATTGTGGTCGCGGCGGAGCTTTCGCCGGATCTGGCTCAACGCATTTCACCGACAGAAGCACTCAGCGACCTCATGTTGCCGTCCGCCGCCGGCGCACAGGAATCGAACGGCAAACAACGATCCCCGGCGCCGCCATCGCTAAAGGATGATCGCGAGAAGAGAGGCGACCGGTATGTCTAAACGCATTGTCGTGGCAGATGATGATCCCGACATGGTCGCGTTCATGACGCTGCCGTTAACGAAGCGTGGTTACGATATTGCCGTTGGAGGGAATGGCGAGGAAGCAGTTGACTTGGTCCGGCGTCACCGGCCTGATTTGGTGATTTTGGATGTCTGTATGCCGCTTGTCGATGGACTCGAGGCGTGTCGGCGCCTAAAAAATGATTCGCGCTTGAAAGATATTCCCGTCATGCTGATTACGGCCACCGCCTCGCTCCTTCCGCCCCCGCACATTTTATATGCCTTGCAGGTGGAGGATTATCTGATCAAGCCGTTTCCGGTCAGGGTCCTGATCGAAAAGATCGAACAGTTAATCGGTGTGACGAATGTTGAATCGAAATAGAGGCCATTCTGATGTCTATCGACATTGAAGTGCACTCACTGCTGAATACGACACGCGTCGGGATGCTCGCCACGATCGGGGAAGCGATGCCGTTGGCATCGGCCGTCCCATTTGTGGCCTTAGATGGATGGGTCGACCTGCTCCTTCATCTCAGTACATTAGCCTCTCATACGCAGAACCTGCTTCGCGATCCACGCGTGTCGCTCCTCATCATGGAAGCCGATGATCCCCAGAAAAATCCTCTTGCCTTGACACGGCTCATCCTGCAAGGCACGGCCGGGCGAATCGACCGTCAAGGACCGACGTATGACGAGTGTGCCCGTCGGTTTACCGAGCGCTTTCCGGATGCCGCCATCACAATGACGCTTGCCGACTTTCAGCTTTGGCGCCTGCGGTTTCAGGCGTCTCAATTCATTGCCGGCTTTGGGCGCGCCTACAGAGCTGAATCCAGCAATCCTCACGTGTGGCAACAGCAAGGACGCCGGGACTCCAAACCTTAACAGAATGTAAGGCAAACCTCTGGCACCATCATCCCCACGTGTACTGACACGATCTCTCCCCAACCTTGTTCTGGCATCGCTGAAACTCTAAACCGCTGCCGAGAATAGATCTTCGACTGTTTGCCACTTGCGACTACGCGTGAGACTCCGGACGGTCTCTCGTTCCTAATTTGGTCAGTGCATCAGTGTTACCGAACATTTTTCAGCCGGCTCAGCATCGTTGAGAATCGTCGGCTCCCGGGATGATGGCGACCAGAAATGGCCAGACTCCGCAACTGAGCCGCTTCTGTGTCCCTTCTGTCTTCTCGGGTCGGCCTCGGTCCTACGACCCGCCGGGCAGAGTCCGTCTTGTCGAGGATGTGGAGCGACCGGGAGAATGAGGACATCGCCTGATTGATGGAACTGCACTGAAGGAAAGAAAGGAGGCACCATGCCACGAAAAGGATCGACCCGCTCCACGTCATCCCGGGCTTCGAAAGGTGGGGTTCGGGCTCTGGAGCGCAGTTTACAATTCCTTACGAAAACGCAGGATAACTTGGGCAAGATGCAGGAATCTCTGGAAGAACTCCGAGGAGCGCTCTCGATGGCTGCCGATGATTCCGCCAGCCATGATCGAGCGACGCCACGGCGTGGGGCGTCCTCAAAAAGCACGCGTGCGACAGGCCAGACGAAAGGACAGCGTGGATCGGCTGCGACCGCCGGCAGAAAGGCTCAAGGGTCTCACCACGGCAAAGGAACGAGGGCGGCGCGAAGCAGCGGCGCACGTGCCGACCGACTGTCGCGCAGTACCAAGTATGCCAAGTGGATTACGTCGCCGGATGACCATGAGGACCACCCGGGACAGTCGCTTGTCACCCGTGACCACGAGGTCATTCGGCAATGGGCGGAAGAACGGGACGCCAGCCCGGCGACGATCCCGGGCACCCACGGGAACCGCGTTCGAATATTGAGCTTTGATTTTCCGGGATACGGCGGAGCGGCGCTGGAAAAGATCGCGTGGGAAAAGTGGTTCGAGCCATTCGATGAGCGAAACCTGGCGTTCCATTTTCAAGAGCATAAAGCCGACGGCAGCCTCAGTAATTTCTTTCGGCTCGACAGTCCGGACCGAGAAGATGCCTGAGCCTTCCGTATCCCATGCACGCTGTGCGCAAGTGCACCGACTTCGCGGCTGAGGCGGCTCAGACGTCCTGTCCGTCGCGATTCCCATTGCTTCCATGGCTGATAAGTATCGATGGCGGAATTGTTTTTGTATAGGGAGCCGACAAGTTAGTTTGGCTGGAGGACGTGGCTTTGAGCACAGTACTTCAGCACAATTGTACTGAGTTCTTTGGGATCGAACTTTCCCACATAGTCGGTCGCGCCGACGACTTTGCCATGCTCGCGATTGCACACCCCGGTGAGGGAGGAGTGCAGGATGATCGGAAGGTCATGGAACCGGGCATCTGCCCGGATCCGCTTCGTGAGTGTAAAGCCATCCATGACCGGCATTTCAACGTCGCTTAATATCAGATGGAGGACGTCTCCAACGGCCTTGTGTTGCGACTCGGCTTCGTCCGCTACGCGAAGGAGCATATCCCAGGCTTCCTGGCTGATGCGCGCATCGAGGGCCTGTTGTCTCTCCGCGGGACCACGCTGCCGGTCATCGATCTTCGGCAAGTGTTTGTTTTTAAGGTTCG
>DATEPO010000454.1:0-2381 GCA_035273145.1 Nitrospiraceae bacterium | reverse complement strand
CTTGAGCAAAGGAGGACGAAGGTCGCGCCAACATCTCAGCAACGGTCATCGTTGGTTGCGGTGCGGCCAACGGGGCGGCCGGAACGGCAGCGATGATGTCGGCCGACAAGAGAAGTCTGGACTCAAGCAGTTCGAGGCGATATTTACTCTCGCCTCGTGTGTGACGCGCAGCCTTGCGCTCCTTCGATGTCGACTGCCGCCCCATCTTGGTCTGTTCGTTCGTATGCTCGTTCACATTCCCTCCTGTAGTGGGTTGCGCCTTCCGGTAAAACGTCATGCACACTATGGAAACACTCAGGCAATATCAACTCGATTAAAGTATCTAAGTATTAGCTCCAATGTGAGCGAATGGCTACGCATCGTTTCACGAACGGTATTCGTAAACACCGCATAGATATTGGCGGTTCATGCGCTCATCGATTCAGCGTTCGAGCACCGCCCTTGGGCCCTCGATGCGCCTATGGATATTTTGTAGATTGCGAGGAAGGATTTATCGATGGATGATGAGGAGAAGTACTCTGTTCTACTAGACCGCGGAGGGTCACGTTACTCGAAGACCATACGAAATAGGGTGGAAGATGCCGGCGTGGTGGAAACCGATCTCTGCACGAGGTGCGTCCTTTCACGATGGGCTGATCATAGGAAATGTGTTCGCGTCATCCTCATGGCAAGGATGTCTTTAGCCCTGGCGCCGTCACTCGGCGTGCGAGCCATGGAAAGAACTTGAAGAGTGGTTCGCTGCACCTGTTCTGGTGGCTGATTACTTCTCCTGGATCCTGGGTTGCGTGGTCGTTTGGTAGGGACCGAGATGCCGTGAGTCGGTTTCTTGCTCTCGCCGTTATCGCTTTGCTATACTGCTCCTTCTTGTCGCCATCCAGAGAGATCCCTACCAGGAGCACAGCTAGCGATCCTTAAGCCGAAGTGGCGGAACTGGCAGACGCACTAGATTCAGGGTCTAGCGCCCTCACGGGTGTCCGGGTTCAAATCCCGGCTTCGGCACCAAGCCATTCTTCCCTTGTACATCTGCAACTTACGCCACTCCTAGGCACTCAGAGCCGCTTCTGCCTCACCGCTCGCAGAAGCGCCGATTGTCATATTTGTCAAGTGATAGTGACGCATCGCCGTCCATACCCGTACGGCTTCGGTCAGATGTTTCGGGGACAGGTGGGCATAACCGTCGTCATGGCGAGAGAGGTATGGCCGAGTAACTCACTCACGGCCGCCAGTGGGACGCGCCTTTCATGACCAGCCACGACGCGAAGGTATGCCGCAGATCGTGGAAAGGTGGATCGGATGGAACGGTTGTTGTTGGATGGATGCATTGCGAAGCTGGCGGTGGAGCGTCGTGGGAACCTTGGAATTGAGAATATCAGCCGAGGGATAGCAGGTCGCGAGCCGAGCGAGTTCCGGGCCCATGGTTTACAGAGAAGTTGATGAAAACTGTTCTTCAGTGACTCGGCTGCCCCCTAAACCCCAGTGCCAAAGAACGTTGTCTTCAATGTTCCTAGCGGAGAGGTCTGTTTTCAGGAGGACGCGACTGCCGTCTCACTAGCATCAATAATACGCTTGAAGGCTACGCGGCGGAGGCGTTAGATATCAATTCCGCCACCGAGGAACAACTCAAGGCCTTGCCGGGGATCAGTGAGGCGTACTCGAAGAAGATCATCAAGGGGAGACCTCACAAGCGCAAGGCTGAGCTGGTTCAGAAGAAGATTGTCCCACCCACAAGGATCAGATTGTTGCCAAACAAAATTGTGCGCATGATGATGTGATTGCATACAATAGCACGTAAGTCTCAAAGCGCGGGAACGAAACAACTCTTGCTGAAGGCATGGCGTGGAGAAACGTAACAACCACCGATTCCAAGTGAGCCTGCCCATTACATTCACCGGCAAGGACAAGGGAAGCGGGATCGTTCGCAACATTTCAAAGGGCGGGTGTCAAATGGAGTGCATGGAAGACATCACGAGCCGTGACTCCCTTGTCATGCATTTGACCCTTTCTCCCAACGAAACGCCATTGCTAATCCAGGCAGCAAGTGTCCGTCGTTGCAACGAGCACTTGTTCAGCGTCGCGTTCTTGGTCATGGATACAACCGAGCAGCAACGGCTTAGGGAATATCTCTCCAAGCTTGAGCAAGACGGACCTGTCCAGGCGGCCAAGTGTGACCGAAATAAAGGCAGGTGAAACGATGGCTCGTGAGACGCCAACACGTGTGAGCGGCAATGGAGAATCAAAGCGAAAGTGTCCACTGTGTAAGCGTCCCATGAAAGTGCTGCACACCAGTATCGGATACGATCCATCACAGCATGTGGCCAAACAGTGGCAGTGCGATGCATGCCGGAAGCAATTCACATTCGACTAAATGTGCTATGAAGGGA
>DATEPO010000453.1:0-2709 GCA_035273145.1 Nitrospiraceae bacterium | reverse complement strand
CGCTGCAGATCTTGGTCAAGGCAGACGTGAGCGTCGTCTTGCCATGGTCCACATGCCCGATCGTCCCGATATTCACGTGGGGCTTGCGCCGCTCAAACTTCGCCTTCGCCATACCCTCCTCCTTCGTCCGATTCGTTAATTGGTAATGCTCCTAAGCTTCGGCGAGATCCACTCGCGGCCACTTAACGTTACGCTATCATTCACGCTGGAGCCCACGACGCGGATTGAACGCGTGACCTCGTCCTTACCAAGGACGTGCTCTACCAACTGAGCTACGTGGGCATTGTTCGTTACTCGTGAATTGTTAAACGTACATTCTTCAGCCCTGCTATCTTTGTTGCAGTTACGAATAACGCTGAACGATTCACGGCCTTTCACAAAACTGGAGCGGGCGAGGGGATTTGAACCCCTGACAGCCAGCTTGGAAGGCTGGAACTCTACCACTGAGCTACGCCCGCCTCTCTTTTGAGCCTTCAGTGCTGAGCAAGAAGACGGCCCCAGCGCACCCTGATTCTCAGCACTCAGAACTCGTTACTCAGCACTCTTCATGGTGGGCAGGCAAGGATTCGAACCTTGGAAGCCGATGGCAACAGATTTACAGTCTGCCCCCTTTGTCCACTTGGGTACCTGCCCGAACATCGTAAAGTTTCTCGCTTCAGCCCTATTGGCGCAAAAACAAACCATCCCGCACACAGTTCTCCTGCTTCTTATTGATCACACAGGAGATACTGTTCAGGATGGACAGTCAGCTATTCCAGAAGAAGCAGTGAATTTTACGAGCGGCATCCACATATGTCAAGTAGGGCGGGAAGTTTTTTGTGTATCTTGGGCCTTCTAGCGTGAATTGGCTGCTCGGGTCGTATCCGGCAACCTATTTGCCGAAATCATGACAAAGAGGACTCCCAGGGAGGATTCCAGAATCCTGCTGCAAAGCGCCGGCACTTCGATGCGCTTCTTTCGTCGAATATTCAAGGACGTCCTGCAGTAACCGATCAACTTCTTGTGAGGTAATCCTGTGCGAGGGCGCCAAATAACGCTTTCGAGCAATGGCACGTTCTGCCTCGCTCTCAGGCTCGTAATATCCAATTAAATCTCCATCTCGATCCGCTTTTTTCAGCCGCTTGATCCACGAATCCTGAGCCGCCGTAGCGCTCCGCCGCGACTGTGACGACCCCCGCTGCACCTCCAGTTTTGTCCAGATAGCCCAGCCGACAAACACGGCCCACGTCTCGTTTAATGCCTCCCAAGACTCGCGGTCGGTCAAAAATCGCACCTCAGTCCGTCCCTTTTTCTGTATGATCGGCGTGATGCTGACCTGCTGATACCGACAGTGTTGCCGATCTCGGGCAAACTCTAGCAAGCGAACCGCCATCGGACCAACGGTCTCCGGATTGGCAAGCGAACTAAGATAGTCCAGATAGGCATGAAAGAGTTCATGATACAACGTTCCCAACTCTCGTGGGGTCAACTGTGCCACCGGCTTCAGCGTCCCGCCGGCCCCATTGAATGAAAGACTTCGGTTGAGGATCAGTTGATGGTCCTCGGGATGATACTCGGCCGCAAAGGCATGGAGGTCGTCGAATTCCAATCGGACAAAACTGGGATCCATGGCGAGCAGAAATCGGGTGGGCAAACCGGCGGTCTTGGCTTGTTCAATGAGGGATGGCCAGAAATTTTTCCTGAGGTCGTTGTGGTGGGGATCGTCCGGTGTGATTGAGGCTCCATCCCGAGCGAATCCAAAGAATGCCGAGACAACAACGATCACAGCGCAGATCAGGAGTACGGACGTTATGCTCCGTTTAGTCCCATCGATCATGGAAGCCGCCTTCCTCGACCAATGCCCACGTCTCGAGGAGGGAAGGAGCTACGTCGTCCAGGAATCTCGATGGCTTCGACAGAACCGATCCGGTAGTCTTATCATACACGTTAATTGGGTAGGTCAAGAATAAATGCTGTTTTGCACGAGTCACCGCCACATAAAAAAGGCGGCGCTCCTCTTCCAGCTCTTCTTCGGTTGCGAAGGAGTAGGCGGAAGGAAACCGGCCGTCGACAGCCCATATGACAAAGACACATTGCCATTCTAGTCCCTTGGCCGAGTGGATGGTCGACAGCACCACTCGTTCATCGTCTCGATCCAGTCCCTCAACACCCATCACACTCTGATCCGGTGGCTCCAAAGCCAGATCCGCTAGGAACGCATCGAGTGACTGATAACGTTCCGCGATCGTGTACAGATGTTCGAGATCCCGCACCCGCTTCGGATAATCGTCGTAGTGTTCTTTCAGAATGGGTAAATAATAGCTATAGATTTCATTTACCTGTTCTGCCGGGGTCAGTGCTGCAAGTTTATCGGCTTCCTCCAACGCTTTCGCAAGATTCTTCAAGCCGCGCGAAGACCGCCCCGCCACCTCTCGAAGCGCGTCAAGAGGCGTTCGATCCGGTCGACCGGCCTTCACGAACGATGCAATGAGATCTTGGGCTTTCTTCGGCCCGACACCCTCCACCATCAACAGAACGCGATTCCAACTGACCGCATCGAGCGAATTTTCAATGACCCGAAGATGTGCCAGGAGATCCTTCACATGAGCCGTCTCGATAAACTTGAAGCCGCCCCGCTTGATGAATGGGATATCTTGACGCGACAGCTCAATTTCCAAATCGAAAGAATGAAAACTAGATCGGAAAAGGATCGCCACCTCGTCCAAGGGG
>DATEPO010000452.1:0-15023 GCA_035273145.1 Nitrospiraceae bacterium | reverse complement strand
AGTCTTTCAACAAATCGCCTTCATGGATTTTTAGGATCTCTGGAATCCTGGTCTTAGGCGCTGCGGTCATAACTGCCTCCCCTTACTAGAGATCGAACTAGACACCGAACACGTCTTATACAAAAAGAGTAGTTGTAGCAGAGCCATCGGTTTAATAATGTCAGTAAAATGATTACGTATGCTAGTATTTTTAAAAATGAGCCGAGAGCGTTCGTTACGGTGGGGCAAGTCGTTCGGCCGATCTCAGGCAGCTCACCGTTTCCCGCGCGATGACGCTTTCTTCATCTACACCGACGACGTACGCGGGCAGTGAGGCGCAATCAGCACTGATTTGAAGCGTTTGGCCGGACTGCGCGCCGTTCGCCGTCGCATTGCGTGAAGCATCCAGCACCAGACCGCACCAATCCATCCCGGCACAGATTCGTTCGCGGACGGCGGAGGCATGTTCTCCAATGCCGCCGCCGAAGATGACGGCATCCGCGCCGTTGAGCACAGCGAGATACGCACCAATGTACTTACGTACTCGATAGCAGAAAAGATCCAGCGCGAGCGCAGCCTGTCGATGGCCATCTTGCTCCGCCTTCAGCAATTCCCGCACATCGTTCGAGAGACCGGAGACTCCGCGCAAGCCCGACCGCTCGTTCAACCAGTGCTCGACCGTTTCCGGCTTTACTTCTTCCCGACGCGACAGATAGGCGACCACAGACGGATCGATATCGCCGGACCGCGTTCCCATGACCAATCCTTCCAATGGCGTCATGCCCATCGAGGTATCGACCGACCGGCCGCCGCGAATGGCGGCCGCCGAGCAGCCGTTTCCTAATTGAAGCGTAATGAGCTTGAGCTGTTCGAGGGGTTTTCCGGTCATTGCGGCATACGTGCCGGCGAGCGCGGCATGCGCGATGCCATGAAATCCATAGCGGCGAATGTGGTGCCGCGCAGCTAAATCGGTCGGAATGGCATAGTGCGATCCGGTTGCCGGCATCGCCGCGTGGAAGGCGGTATCGAACACAGCGACCATTGGGATGACATCGCCGAATACAGCACGCGCGGCGTGTATGACGGCAAGGCTGGGGGGATTATGCAGGGGGGCCAGCTCGCTGAGCCGCTCGAGTTCGGCGACCACCGTATCGGTGATCCGCACCGGTTGTGTAAACCGTTCACCTCCGTGAACCACTCGATGCCCGACTGCCTGGATCGATTGTCGATCGATCTGCTCGAACACCCAGCGCGCGGCATCATCGTGGCCTTGGATAGGACGCTCACCTCCCTCTGTCGCACCGACAATCTGTAGAACGGGGCGGTGGCCGATCCCGGTGACGGCTCCGGAGGTAACCGTGCTGAGCGCTGAGTGCTGAGTACCGAGTGAAGGATGTGCTGATCTAATCTGATGAGTCGATGATGGCTGAGAGAAGGACGGGATCTGAATATCACACACGCGGAATTTGAGCGAGGAGCTGCCGCTGTTGAGGACCAGTACGCGCAGTGCTGAGGGCTGAGTTCTGAGTGCTGAGTTGTTTTCGGCCACGGAAAGTCCTGCTTGAATCCTAATCTTAACACTGAGGACTCAGGACTCAGCACTTTATAACTGTTACTCCCTGATGGATTGCGCTCGCTTTTGTAGGTATGCGTTGCGAACGGTGGCATAGAGATCCACCGTGGCTTCCTCCAAGCCTTCGAAGCTGTCCAGGTTGATCGAGCGCTCGTTGATGACGTCTACTGTGCGTGAGCCATACTGAGCGCCTGCGATGGTGGCGCGTTCGGAATGACCAATGGCGGCGGGAGCATTGAGCTGGATGGAAGGAATCAAGAAATAGTTAACGGGGTCCAGGATAATGTCGCCGATGTAACCGACCAAATCTCGAACGGTTGTCACAAACGGCGGAATCGGCAGGACAAGGTACCGTCCGGGTTTGACTCCATATTTGCCCAAGGTCTGGCCAAAGTCTTCGTCCGGCGTATCCATATAAAAGACCTCTTTCGCAAAATCCAGATACCCGCCTAGCCCTAAGGTGCTGTTGATAAGAAACCGCCCCAGCTCCAAGCCCGCCCCTTTAAACTTGCCTTGAAAGAGATTGTTCAGGAGGCGCGGTGCGAACCGGATATTGTGAAAGACACGCCGAATGCCTCGTTCGATTTCATCCGGCACCAGGAAGTCATAGCCTTGTGCCACGGGCTTGACGAGATACTTATCCACCTTCCGATTAAAGTTGAAGATGGCCACATTGAACGGCTCCCACGGATCGTATTCTTCAACGTCTGCCGGCTGTTCTCCAGGCTTTTGAAACGGATCATAGAGTTCACTGTCGACCGCGCGTTCCTCCTGCGTTCCGTGCGCCGGCGGCTGCTTGGACCGTGTGCGTGCGGTTTCAGCAGCAATCACAGGAGCGGAAGCGGCCTCGGCCTCGACGTGGCGCTCTTCGGCATCGGATGCGGAATCGGCCGCAAGAGGGCTCGGTCCACCCATGACTGAGTCGCGTTGATCGATGGAACTCGTTCGCAACGAGAGTGAGGAAGAAGGCGCCAGCGTCATCGAACCGGAGAGCGTCTCGGACCATTCTACGCAACCCATCAACATACCCGCGGCCGATACGATCAAAAGCCTGCAGATGACTGCACGAGACCATCCTTCCACTCGATCCTCCTCTATTGTGACGCCATGCCGAATTGCCGCGGCACTCTATCAGAATAGACGAGTACTGGAAAGTCTTATATGGTCAACGGGTATTAATTGTGTTGTGTAAAGAGAGTCTTAAAGCAAACGATAAAGTCTTAAAGTCAAAACTCCCCATGTCAACATCTGCAAATAAAGTTTTAATCCAGTCTCCAAATATCACCGGCGGGTGAGAGGGAACCTCGATACGGACAGTGCGCCAAGCCGTCCTCGCAATGCTTACCGCCGACAAGATCGTTGACGACGCGCTTTCATCAAAGGGAAGAAGAGTTAGATTGGCAATGACAGATGGCAGCGAGGAGTAGAGGCATGATACAGCTTACCCGCGTGGAAACCTGAGTGCCACATTAACTTACAGGAAGGCATAGATATGGGTAACAAACGGATCGTGAAACGACAAGGGAGTTTGCTGGTGAGTGCTGTTGTCTTCATCGAGCGGGCATGACTACAAGCTCGACGCCGGTACAGGTCCTGCCCGATGATGTGAAGTGAACGCCAGAAACACTGCGCCCGGGCCAATGAGCTACAGCACCCGAGACGACGCTGAGCTCGATGTATCGTTGATGGCAACACTCCGTGTGCGGGCCTCATAATCATTCACCGTGGGGCCGTCATCTGATCCTGCACCACGTGGCCCCTCATGGATTTTTCGGTAATGTTCTGTTCAATCTCTGACGCAATGACGCGCGCAAGCTGGTCTGCCGACAGTGCCCCCATAGGGAGGCCGTTGGTATCCATATAGAATGGATCGTCCGGTGCGGCGGTCCGATAGGTATTCACCAAAATCTTTGCCGGTTGAATGCGGTGGTCCAGTTCCCCAACGAGCACCGATTTGTCTTCTGGCAACACCCGCGTGCGCGTCGCCCAGTCCCGCTGATCAATCTTGACAAACGACACATTCCAAATGTTTCCGTTCAGCAGGCTTCGAACCGCTTTCGGGGTATGTTCGAAAAAATACGGCTCCTTCATGATCTTCTGCAGGGCTTCGCGAACCCGAATATCATAGAGTTTAGTCGTGGAGTCCGATTGAGCCGGCTGAGTTAGCTTGGTCGTGCCCACTTCGTAAAACGGTTGTCCTTCCAAGCTCTTCTGGTCATCCACGGTGGTCAGATACGTTTCGAACAATCGTTGAATTGCGTCTGCCCGTTGGTCTCCGGTCATATTCTGAATCTCGTGGTTCATGCGTATCGGGGCATGCTTGACATCGCGTCCACTCAAGACGGCTTTCGATTTCGGAGCGGTATCGGCCTTGCTGACGACCCATTGGAACTCTCTGGCCAGAACCGGGACAAGCTGGTCAGGATGGCGCAGGTATCCCTTGTCCTTCAGCGATGAAGCACTGATCAACAATTTGACCCGACCTTGGTCTTTCGTTCGCGCCACCAAGAATGAAAATTCCTTCCCATCCTGGTTGACGACTGTGGGTTCAATGATGACCTGTTGAAGCGCGTCTTTTTTAAGGCTTTCATCGAATCGCGGATAGTCGGTCCGATGTTCCAGCATGATCGTGAAGGCATCAATGACGGTCTGAACAGCAGCATCGGCTAGGGTACCATCGGACCCGCTTCCTGCACTTCCCGTTTTTCGGCTGAGCACGACTTGGAAGGATGCGCCTGGGATGGAATAGATGGGGCCAGTCACGTCCGGGGATTCTTCAACCCCATGATGCTTGTCACCTTGATGGCTCGCGTTCGACATTGGCACCAGACTCGCCAACCATACAATCATGATCAGAGACGACATCGTCCCTCTTCTCCAGAGGCGACCGAAATCGCGATTTCGCTGATAGTGGTCTTTTACGCGCATCGCCATGTTGTGTTCCCTCTCCCTGAGACTATCGCCATGCAAATTTGGCCCTGTCTTTCGGTTATTTTACACAGCCGCTGTGATTGAGGGAAACATCCCCCGATAGGGCGTGCGTCTTGAACAGGACGAGCGGCTACAAGAGTGTGGCACTTGAGGTGGAGATGAAGCTGCGCTACCCTCGCTGATCTCCTGCTGCGAAGGACCATCTCCTACTTCCCGTGGGCATGACGGCGGCGTGCGCGCTGTAAAATAGTGATGGGGATTTTCGTTGACGTGGGATGCGATTGACACAACAAGTTCTTATCTGATGGAAAGATAGCCGAACAATATACTAGATTAGCTTGCGATCCTTTCGTGAGACAAAACGTAATTGAGTCAATCCTTTTCCAGAAAGTGGGATTATGATCAGAACAATAATGTCATTATCTCTCATCATGGGACTCGTCCTGTTGCCTGCCATGATCACTCATGCAACCGACACGAGATCCAATTATTACTTGTATGAGGAAAGTCAGTTGTCATTCAGCAAATGCCTAAGATATGAGGCCCTAGAAAGCCAAGCTCCCCTCGCGTTGTCCAGCGTAATAAAAGTGTGCAAGGTTTTTCACTTTAGGCCTGACGGAACAATCCAAGCAACCACTTCGACGACAGACCCGGACCCAACTGAATGGTGTCTCGATGCCGCAAGTGGACGCGGCAACGATGGGGATCCGATACAACTCTTTGAGTGTAACAGTAAGGCCAATCAGATTTGGCATCTGATAGATGGACGGCTAAAGGGCATTAACGAGAAGTGCATCGTTCGGGGGGAGGGAGATAAAGCCATCCTGGGCTCGTGCGAGCATGGCATTATGTGGCATCCCCACGTCTGGACTCAGGACTAGGGGCACGATCACCTACCAAAGAGCTGAATGAGTACGGAATTTGAGTTGAAGTGCTGCCAGAGTCTTCTCGAGACTTGCCTCTGGGCACAGCGTGTAACGTTGACTGTGGCTGGCAACTAGCAGTGGATCCAGGCAAACTCTACCGGAGAAAAACTTTTAATGTGACGTCGATAGGGCTCGAGAGGAACATCGAGAAAAAAGACTAGCGGCCGGCTTTGAGCCGTTCGATTTCACGCTGTAACTGTTGTATCTCCTTCTCAAGCCCGATCAGTTTCAATTCACGGCCCACGACAAGATCGTGGAATTGCTCCAACTCGGCAATTCGTTCCTGAAGGGTTGCGTTGGCTGCATTAAGTTCGGCGGTCCGCTCCAAGACGTGCGTCTCTAATTCCTTCTTGCCCTCTCTGAGCGTCTCTTCCGTTTGCCGGCGTTCCGTTAAGTCTCGCGTGACCTTGGCATACCCTCGAAGAGAGCCCTTCTCATCAACGAGTGCCGTGATGGCGACATCGGCCCAAAACCGGCTGCCGTCTTTACGGACGCGCCAGCCCTCATCCTTCACGCGCCCTTGCTCCCTCGCCTGTTTCAAAAGCCGCAACGCTCTGCCCGCCTGCCGATCCGCCTCCGTATAAAAACTTTCAACATGACGGCCGATGATTTCCTCTGCCCGATAGCCTTTGAGCATCTGAGCTCCACTATTCCAAGTGATGATTCGTCCGTTCGAATCAAGCGCGAAGATCGCGTAATCCTTGACTTGGTCAACGAGAAGCCGAAATAATTCCGCCGATTGCTCAATGTCAGGGACATGCATCCCTCCGCCGCCTTCAGTGCGTCCGGCCTTCAACCTCGTGTCCCTCCTTATGCAGTCAGTAGCGTATAGTTGGCACTGTATACCAGAAGACAACAAAGAAGTCCGTAAGCGGATGACTAGTGAACCATCTTACTGTCCAGTGCGGATCGTGAAGATCGTCTTGATACTGCTAATGTGATGCAGGGTACCGAGAGGTGGTCACCGGGGAATGCTATGAAGCACTTCTAGAAAATAGGATGCTGGTTCTGAATCGATGAACGGGCTCACGATGCCGGTGTCTCTTCGGATATCGTGCCTAGTCGGACTCCCCTTTCTCGGCATCCTCAATTTGCCGTCTCAACCGTTCGTCGATCTCTCGCAGGCGCGAGGACAGCCGCTTGTTCTCCATAGAAAATATTTGCGCTTCGGCAGAGAGAGGATTGGCGAGGCCGGTTTGACGCAGTTGCCGGCGAATGATGGCGCGTGTCACGACCGACAAGAAGACATCGGCGTCGACAGGTTTTTGAATGAGTGCGTACGCTCCTTCCCTGTAGGCTTCTTCTTCGAGTTCTCGCGTGCCGTAACCCGTCAGCAGGATGATGGGGATGTCCGGCCGCATCGTTTTGCATTCTTTCAAAAAATCGATTCCGTTGAGTCCCGGCATACTGAAGTCGCTCACGATCGCATCATATTGCGTATTGCGAATGAGCCGGAGCGCGTGCTCGGCGCTAGAAGCCGTATCGACTTCGATGGCACGTGGTCCCTGCTGGAACACGGCAGGCAGCGCCGTCAATAACAGCGCGTCGTCATCTATCAAAAGGATGTGTGCCATCTCGGTGTTTGTAACAGAGATGACGATGCCCTTTCAAGTTATTAATATTTAAAGTAAATTATACGGATAAATCTTACACGAAAGGTTAGGGATTGCCTACAGCGGACGTGATGCTTGACTGAAATCAGTCGGCGGCGAGACTGCAACCGGTACGTTGGATGGTCCTGCGGCTACGGTCGAGAAATCGCGATGAAGAATATTTATCCTTTCGTCTTCAGTGCGAGGCTCGGCTCTTGCGGCTTTGTTCCGTTTGGCGGCCAGCCGCCGCCGAGGGCCTTATAGAGCTGCACGATGGAAACAAGATGGAACCGATGCGTGCTGGTCAGCGATAGTTCCGCGTCGAACAGGCTCCGTTGCGCGATCAGCACATCCAGATAATTGGCCAAGCCCCCTTTGTAGCGCAGGTTCGCCAGGTGTAATGCCGACCGCAAGGCCGCGACCTGTTCGGCTTGCGCATCTCGTTGCGTACGGGCAGTTCGGACGGCGATCAGGGCATCCTCGACTTCTCGAAATGCCACGAGGAGAGATTGCTCATACTGAGCCAGCACCCCTCTGGCAAGGGCCTCAGCAGCCTCCTGTTGATACCCTAAGATATTGGCATTCAGAAGCGGTGCCGTTAAACTCGGCCCCAGCACGCCGAATTCCCCTCCGGCAATGCCGCCGACATCGAAGACCCTCGAGAGTCTCGGGTTCGCCACGCCGAGAATGCCGGTGAGCGAGAGCTTCGGAAACCGGTCGGCTTTCGCCATCCCAATACGGGCGGTCGCCGCGTGGAGCGTCTGCTCCGCTTGCACAATGTCCGGACGTCGCTGCAACAGTTCCGACGGCAGGCCCGGCGGGACGGCAGGCGGCAGCACCTGCTCGGTGAGCGATCGGCCACGTGGAATCGGCTGGGGATTGCGTCCCAGCAGCACGCTGATCTGATTTTCCTTCTGAACCATCTGCCGCTCCAGCTCAGCCGCTCTGGCTGCGGCATTCGCCCGCTCCGCCTCGAACTGATCGGCATCGAGTTTGGAGATGACTCCTTGTCGCAGACGGGCTTGCGCAATCTTCACGGATTCTTCCCACGACTTCAGCGTGTTTTTCGCCGTCTCCAACTGCATGTCGAATTGCAGCAGATCGAAATAGGCCTCGGCCACGCCGCTGACGAGTTGCAGAATGATCGCGCGGCGGTTTTCCTCTCTGGCAAACAGCTCGGCGCGCGCCGCCTCGTTCCCACGCCGGATGCGTCCCCAGATATCGATCTCCCAGTTAAGATTGCCTTGAATATAATAATTAAAGGGATTGGGAAATCCCGGCACGAGGAATCGCGTCATACGCCCGAACGCCGGGGCATTCGCCTGCACGCTCAACTGCGGGATGAAGTCGGTTCGAGCGACCAACGCCCGCGACCCGAACTCCTCCATGGTGGCAACGGCTTGACTCAGATCTTTGTTTTCCTCCAGCGCGATCCGGATGAGCTTTTGAAGTTGCTCATCGTGCAGCAATTCCCACCAGGCCAGATTGGCCATCGACCCCCGCTCGGCATCTTCCGCCAGGCGAAAGGAGTCCGGCACGGACAGTGGAGGGCGCGCATAATCAGGACCGACGGCGCACGACGTCAGCAGCATCGCGAGCATCGCGACTAGGATCGCCATTTCTTTCTCCTCCATGTGAGTTCATCATCGAATCCGTCGAATCAAACTGCTCCGGCGGGGGCGGGCACGGCCTCTCGGGCTGAGCAGGCCGAACCGGCGTCAATTTTTCAATCAAGACAAAAAACAGCGGAACGAAAAAGATGGCCAAGAAGGTCGCCGCGAGCATCCCGCCGAAGACACCGATGCCGATCGAATGCCGGCTGGCTGCGCCCGCGCCGGTCGCCATGACTAACGGCACCACGCCGCCGATAAACGCCATGGACGTCATGATAATCGGCCGAAAGCGGAGTCGCGCCGCTTCGATCGCCGCATCGACTGCGGACATGCCGTGCTCGTACCGGCGTTTGGCAAATTCAACGATCAGGATGGCGTTCTTCGCCGAGAGGCCGATGAGTGTAACCAATCCAATCTGAAAATAAATATCATTGGCCTGCCCGCTGACCCATACGGCGGCCAAGGCGCCGAAGACCCCGAAGGGCACCGCAAGAATCACGGCGAACGGCACGGCCCAGCTCTCGTACTGCGCCGCGAGCACGAGAAAGACCATGAGGAGACCGAACCCGAACGCGAGCACCGATTGACTGCCGACCTGATGCTCCTGATACGAAATGCCGCTGTAGTCGAGCCCATACCCTTTGGGGTTGAGCGCCTGCGCAGCCGCCCGGTCGAGCGCCTCAAGCGCCTGCCCCGAACTATATCCCGGCGCCGCGGCGCCCAAGACCAGCGCGGTGTTGTAGCCGTTGAAGTGCGTCACGGGGTCCGGCCCGCTTGTATATTCTGTCGTGACAACCGTATCGAGCGGGATCATGGCCGGTCCTTGCCCATTCTGCACGCGCAGGGCCCGCACATAGATTTTAGAAATATCTTCCGGTTTGGAACGGAATTGCGGCTCCGCCTCGGTCTGCACCCGGTAGACCCGGCCGAATTTCACGAAGTCGTTGATGTACAGATTGCCCCAGAAGGCCTGGAGCGAATCGAACACTTCCGAGATCGGGACGCCAAGCGCTTTCGCCCGTTCCCGGTTCACCTGCGCATAGATGCGCGGCGAACTGACTCGAAAGCTCGTGCTGATTCCACCGATCGCCGGCTCTTGTCGGGCCTTGGCGAGAAACTCTTGGGTGACGGCCGCAAATTGTTTGAAGTCGCCGCCGCTTGGGTCCTGCACCTGCGCGGAGAATCCGCCGGTCGCGCCCAGTCCTCGGATGGACGGCGCGTTGAACGCCAAGATCATCGCTTCCGGAATTTTGGCGAATTCACGATAGGCCCCGCCGATCAACGCCTTGACATGTTGACTCGGGCTCTTCCGCTGATCCCACAGATGAAGCGGCGTAAACATGGTCGCCGTATTGGACCCGCGCGTGCCGAACACGAAGTTTTGTCCCACGAGGGCATCGGTGCTGTGGATCGAGGGAATCGACAGATAATACTGCTCCAGCTTACTGATCACCGCATCCGTGCGTTCTTTCGACGCACCGTCGGGAAGTTGCACGACGCTGATAAAGTAGCCCTGGTCTTCTTCGGGCAAGAAACTGCTTGGAAGAATGTTGAAGAGACCCAAGGCCACGATGATCAGCACCGCAAACACGGCGATCGACAGCCACGAATGCGCGAGCACGCGGCCGACGGTGCCGGTATAGCGCGCCTGCGTCCAAGCGAAGAGCCGATTGAACGCGCCAAAGATTCGTCCCGGCTGGGCCGCGTGTCCCGGCTTCAGCAGAATCGCGGCGAGCGCAGGACTCAACGTCAAGGCGACCAGTCCGGAAATGGCCACGGACATCGCGATGGTAATGGCGAACTGTTTGTAGAGCTGACCGGTGATCCCGCCCAAGAATCCGACCGGCACGAAGACCGCGGCCAAGACCAGCACAATGGCGATCACCGGGCCCGTCACTTCCTGCATCGCCCGTTTCGCCGCCTCCTTCGAGGAACACTTCTCCTCGGCCATATGCCGTTCGACATTTTCGACGACGACAATGGCGTCATCGACGACCATGCCGATGGCCAGGACCATCCCAAACAGTGTCAGCGTATTGATGGAAAATCCGAGCGCCTCCATTCCGGCAAAGGTGCCGATCAAGGAAACGGGTACGGCCACCGCGGGGATAATCGTGGCCCGCCACGTCTGCAGGAACAGATAGACCACCAGGATCACGAGCACCATGGCCTCCGCCAACGTCTTGACGACTTCCTCGATGGAGACCTCGATAAAGCGCGTCGTATCGTAGGGGATGTCGTAGGCCATCCCCGCCGGAAAGCTTTTGGCCAGCTCGTCCATTTGATGACGAATGCGCCGGACCGTATCGAGTGCATTGGCGCCGGGGGCGAGGAAGGTCAAGAGAAAGGTCGTAGGTTTGCCCCTGAACCGCCCTTCCAAGTCGTAGGATTGCGCGCCGAGCTCGACCCTCGCGACATCTTTTAAGCGGATCATCGATCCGTTCGGAAGGGCGCGGACGATCATCTCCTCAAATTCCTTCACGTCCGTCATGCGCCCCTGCGTAATGACGGGGATGGTCATTTCCGTTCCAGGCAGGGCCGGCTCGCGGCCGATAATGCCGGCCGGGAAATCCCGGTTCTGTTCCCGTACCACATCCGCGATATCGCTCGGGGTCAGACTGAGTTGGGCCATCCGGACGGGGTCGAGGATAATCCGCATGCTGTAATTCTGCGCGCCGAAGACCATTGCATCGCCGACGCCTTCCAGGCGCTTGACGTTGTCGAGGATGCGGAGAATCGCATAATTGGAAATGAACAAGGCATCATAGCGCGGATCTTTGGACTCCAACGTCAGCACGGCCACGAGATCGGGCGATACTTTTTTGATCGTAATGCCGCGGCGAATGACTTCGGGCGGAAGCTGCGGTTCCGCCAGTTTCTCCCGGTTCTGCGTCTGCACGGTGGCGATGTCGACATCGGCGCCGATCTCGAACGTCAGCTTGATCGTGACGTGGCCGTCATTCGTACTGGTCGAGTCGTAATACAGCAAGTGATCGATGCCCGGCAGTTGCACCTCGATCGGCCGCGCAACCGATTCCGCGACGACCTCGGCGCTCGCGCCGGGATAATCGGCATCGATCTGGACCACCGGCGGCGTGATCTGTGGAAATTGGGCGATCGGCAGCGCATGCATGGCTACCAAACCGATCACCACAATCACGATCGAGATGACCGCGGCAAAGATGGGACGATCGATGAAAAAGCGTGGGCTCACGGCGTTCCCTCCTTTTTCGTCTCAGGCGCAGGCCTGTCGGTCGGCGCAGGCGCATCGGTCGCCGCGATAGATGATCCGGAGGGAGGCGCAGATTCAGTTCGTACCGATGCGACGGCAACCGGCCTGACATGCGCGCCGGGAGCCAATCGCTGCATGCCGTCCACGACTACGCGATCCCCTGTATGCAGCCCCTCTTCGATCAACCACTGACTGCCTTGCCAGCCGGCCGCTTTGACATCGCGGACGGCGATCGTGTCGCCTTCCCCCAGCACATAGACGATAGAACCCGACGGTCCCTGTTGTACGGCTCGTTGAGGGACGAGAATCACATCGGTTTTGACCGACCCTTTAAAACGCACCTTCACGAATTGTCCCGGCATGAGCACGCGATCGGGATTGGGAAAGGTGACACGCGCGTCTCGTGACCCCGTCTCAATCTGCAGTCCGACACCGGCGAAATCCAGGATGCCTTCATGGGGGTAGACGGATCCATCGGAAAAGGTGATGACGCCGTGCAGTTTATAGATGTCCGGCTCCTGGATGCGCTTGGCCGCCACGTCACGCCGCCGTTTGAGCAGGAAACTTTCCGGCGCACTCACAATGACGTACATGGGATCCACTTGATGGATGATCGTCAGGAGATCGCTCTGCGCCGTGACCAGACGGCCCTCGTAATACCGCGTGCGTTCAATGAGTCCATCGATAGGCGCATTGATGTGCGTATTGTCGAGATCGAACTTGGCCTTCACCAATTCGCCCTTGGCCCCTTCGAGCGTCCCTTTCGCCGCCAATTCCTCGGCGACGGCATCGTCCAAGTCTTTTTGGCTGACGGCTTGTTCTTGGACAAGCGGCCTGACGCGATTGAGATTTTGGTGCGCCTGCATCAGCCGTGCTTCGGCCTGGGACACCTTCGCCTGAGCGCTCAACACGGCGGCGCGAAACGGGACGGGATCGATCTGATAGAGGCGATCTCCTTTTTTGACGTCCCGACCTTCCTCATAGAAGCGCTCCTTGATAATGCCGGTGACCTGTGACCGAATTTCGACCACGCGGGAGGCCTCGGCCTGTCCGATAAATTCAGGCTCGTCCGGAACGCTCTGCGCACTGACCGTCAGGACCTCGACTTCCGGGGTCGGAGGGGCCTGGGTCGATGCCGCTTCTTTTTTGCAGCCGGGCAGGCTCAGCATTGCCGAACACAGGAACCCGACCATCAGCGTTACACGCCACCGATATGCATTCATACTTCACTCCTCACGGCGATTGACTGACACGGCACGGAAACTAGAGTCTACGGCAAAGTCGGCTCGTCATCGTTGAGGCGATTCAGACCACTGTACAGTATTACAGCTCATCCAGGGTAATCACCAGTCTAACGTTGATTATTGCTCGACACGGCTTGCCGATCGGTCGCAGTGTCCGTGATGGGACGTATCCAGCTAGACACGGCTTCCGACAGCGTCACCAGCCCGCGGGGTCGGCATGCTCCGTTTCCTTCATAGGAAATGCGGTTATGCTCGAAACCGGCATACATCTCCTCAAAGAGTCTCGCGGCATCTTCCGACCATCCCATCGAGGTCAACGTCGGGACCACCGCGTCGAGGGGAAGGTGTTGGACTGCCACATGCCGATGGAAATGTTCGCCCATCGCAGCCGCGACGTCATCAGGGCTGTACTCGTGCGGTCCGGAGAGTTCAAGCACCCGTCGCCCTTTGGGTTGATCGAGCACGCATTCCGCCGCGATGTGGCCGATATCGCAGGCGGCGATCATGGAGATTTTCCGCCGCGCCGAGAGGAACGAGGGGAGAATCCCTTGCGTTCGCGCGGCGCTTAACACAGACATCCAATTCTCCATGAAGTAGGGCGCTCGCACGATCGTCATGCTGCGCGCAACGGCGCCGAGCCGGCCCTCGGCATAGTGGAGCGCGCGGATGGGACCGGTCTCTGTCGGCACATGGGCTCCGATCGACGAGAGCAATACGAGATGGCGAAGACCGCTGGATTCGATCGCCGCCGCTAGCGAATCGACCAGCCGCTGTCGATCGCTCAGATACTGCACGGCCTGGTAATGCGGCGGCACGAGAAAGTAGCCGCCGGTGGCGCCCTCCAACGCAGTTGTGAGCGCCTGTGGATCCTCCAGAGAGGCAACCGCCACGTCGGCTCCTTTCGCCTTCCACGCCCCGCCCTTTTCAGGGCTCGTGACGATGACCCTCACGGGCTGCTTGCGTTCAAGCAGCGTTGCCGCGACGACGGACCCTGTCTTGCCGGTGGCTCCTGCGACCACGAACATGTGGCGCTCCTTTCTCATGTCAGGAACGGATTGTCTGCTCGAATCGGAAGCGCGACCGTGCCGTATCGACCGCCCTCATCCGACCGCCTTGAATGGCTTGTTATGAACGCCCGGCTCACGCTCTGCTCGGTCAGACGTCCATCGCGCGATCAGTCCGTCAATGGACCACTTGCCCCCGCCGGCGATCAGTAAGGCCAAGCTCATACCGATCACGAGCAGATGATATTCGAATCCTTCGCCCTGTTGTTTGCCGAACCAGTTCATGAAAAAGCCTTGAGGCCAATGGCTTGTCGTAATGGCACCGAGCATGATCACGATGAAGCTGGCCGCGGTAAAGCGCGTCAGCAATCCGGCGATCAAGGCCAGGCTGCCCAACGATTCCCCGATGATCACGAGAAATGCGATCAGCCAGGGCAGATGCATGACGTTCGTGAAGAACCCCATCGTGCCGCTAAACCCGTTTCCGCCGAACCAACCAAGCAGCTTTTGCGCGCCGTGCGCAAACATCACGACCCCCAACATGACCCGCAGCACCAAACTCGACCAGGAATCGTCTGTTTTAAATAATGTTTCCATGTCATCCTCCATTTCTCTTCATCTTAGGGATGGCATCGCCACTCATTGCGGTCCCGGTCCGAACCGGTTCCCCATACCCTACGATCAATTGCTTCACGATCACGACCGCCGCCATAAGAGGGAGACTACTCAGCAGTAGGTACCCCGCCACCCACATCATCTGCTCGTTCATGGCTGCACCTCTTTCTTGCCTTGCCGTTCTTTGCGTCCCGTTCACAGAAGTTTGCAAGGACCATTCCAACAATCGGATAGGTAGAGGAATGGTTCCAACCTATTGTTTAGCCAGTTTGATAGTCGGTACCGACAAGAAATTCTACGAGAGCCGATTGTAA
>DATEPO010000451.1:0-4150 GCA_035273145.1 Nitrospiraceae bacterium | reverse complement strand
GCATCACATTCACCGCGCCGCTGATCAATCATGCGCACAGAATTGTCTTCATGGTGACGGGACCGCAAAAAGCGCCCGCCGTCCGTGCTGTCTTGGAAGACGACACAGTCAATGCACGCCAATATCCGGCCAAATTAATCCGGCCGACTGAAGGCCGACTGATATGGTCGCTCGATCGAGCCGCGGCATCGGCACTCACCGCAACCACACAGTTATAAATTCGATGAGGCATCCATGATTCTCGCAGGCGATATCGGAGGGACGAAGACCCGGCTGGCTCTGTTCGATTGGAAGGACGAGCGGCTTGACGCTCACACTGAGCAAGTCTACATCAGCACCGACTACAAATCATTTGAAGACATCCTCGCGGAATTTCTCAATCCGCCACAAGCCGAGCTTGCCGAGGCCGTTGAGGGAGAGGACGAACCACTGCCACCGACCGTGCCGAACGAACCTCTGAAGATTGACGCGGCATGTATCGGCGTCGCGGGGCCCGTGATCGAGAACCGCTGCCAGACCACCAATCTACCCTGGTTGGTGGATGGACATGCCTTGGCGAAGCGCTTCGATATTCCTACCGTCCAACTGTTGAACGATTTGGAAGCAACCGCCCATGGCCTCCTTGAACTGAAGCCGGAAGAGACGACCGCGCTGAATGCCGGCACGGTGCCGTCCCAAAAGCGACCCATGGCGCTCATTGCAGCAGGCACCGGTTTGGGAGAAGCGATCTTGTATTGGGACGGGATGGAGTATCACCCCATGCCATCGGAGGGAGGTCATGCGGATTTCGCACCCAATAGCGACCTAGAGATCGAGCTGTTGCGGCATCTTCGCGCAAGCTATCTTCATGTCAGTTGGGAGCGCGTCTTATCGGGACCGGGACTCCATGCCATCTATGAATTCCTGCGCGATACGAAACGTAACGAACCGACATGGATGGCCGAGCGGATGCAGGTCGAGGATCCAGCCGCCGTCATCGCTGAGGTCGGACTCAAGAAGCAGGCGGATATCGGTGTGCAAGCACTCGATCTGTTCGCGTCGATCTATGGCGCCGAAGCAGGCAATCTGGCTCTGAAGTCGATGGCGTTGAGCGGGATCTATGTAGGGGGCGGGATTGCCCCCAAATTACTCGCGAAATTGCAAGACGGTGCGTTCATGCGCGGGTTTATGAATAAGGGCCGGTACAAGAAGCTGATGGGATCGATACCAGTGCAGGTGATTACCAATGATAAAGCGGGATTGATTGGAGCGGCCTCAGTCGCGGCGAAGTTGGCAAAGTAAGGATGCTTAAAAAGATTGCATTGCGCCCACCCTGCCTCGGCGCACCGGGATGCGCCTCTTCCCGAGCTTCGTTCTCGGGTCGGTAGGTGCAATGGATGACCTTTTTAAGCATCCTTTGCTATGCATAACAGGATTGAACCATGGCCATTTCTGAAGATACAGAAGCGTTGAAGAAGTTGGCGGCGGAAGCGGCGCTTGATTATGTGAAGGACGGCTACATCGTGGGACTTGGCACGGGATCGACGGTCCGGCATTTGCTGGCCGCGTTAGCACGGCGGGTGCGGGCGGGATTGAAGATCACTGGCGTGCCGACCTCAGACGAAACAGCTGAGCTGGCCGGAAAAGCCGGCATTCCTCTCCTCTCCGATGACGACCTGTGGCCGATCGATGTTGCGATCGATGGAGCGGATCAAGTCGATCCTCAGCTCAATCTCATTAAGGGTGGCGGGGGCGCCCTGCTGCGGGAAAAAATCGTAGCGGCGAACGCGCGACAGATGATCATTATGGTCGATGAGTCGAAGCGGGTCCCAGTGCTCGGTCATCCCTTTCCACTCCCGGTCGAAGTGCTCCCGTTTGGTTGGAGTAATACGGCACGTGCAATTGAGCGGCTTGGCGGGAAGGCGGTTCGCCGTGAGCGAAACCACCATGTCTTTCGCACCGCGTCAGGCCATTACATTCTCGATCTGCAGATGGCTCGGATCGAAGATCCGGCTGGTCTTGAAGCGCGCCTCAATCGAATTCCCGGCGTACTCGAATGCGGCCTCTTTGTCGGCCGGACCACTGTTCTCATCGTGGGCACGTCCCACGGAGTCGAAGTGCAGACGCGACGGGCATGAGATTCTCGTCCGAAGGCGTGAACGATTATGACACGTCGCCAAGCGCTGACCGTTCTGTTCCGCAGCCTGTCGGCTTCGACGCTCTTGGCCCTTCGTCATACAGTTCATATCCCGCGAGTCTTCGCGGCGAAAGTTGACCCCTACGTCATCCCCAAATCTTTTGGAGCACGCATGATTCACACACCGAGTTCCCGACAATCGGCGAATCCCTATCGACTTCCGCAACATGTGGTCCCGACCCGTTATGACCTCAGACTTGAGCCGGACTTGACGACGTTCACATTCGCAGGCCAAGAAACCATCGTGCTGACGGTGCGAGAAGCGACCTCGGAGATCGTTTTCAATGCGGTCGATCTGCAGATTGCTGAGGCCTCGATTGAAAACGATGCGAACATCCAGCACCGCGGCTCCATTGAATTGGAGTCCTCGACAGAACGCTGCCGCATCCGCTTCGCCACGGCGCTTCAGCCCGGTACATGGAAGCTGGCCCTTTCCTTTACGGGCACTCTCAACGAGAAGCTCCGGGGGTTTTACCGTAGTACATACAAGGATCCGAAAGGGAATATCAGACCGTTGGCGGCTACGCAATTTGAAGCCACCGATGCGCGACGCGCCTTTCCCTGCTGGGATGAGCCGGCGTTCAAAGCAATTTTTGCCGCGACACTCGCGATCGATCCGGCGTTGATTGCCGTCTCCAATACGCCCATTGTCGCCGAACGTCATGAAGCGGGTAAAAAGGTCGTTCAATTTGCCGACACGATTCGGATGTCTACTTATTTGGTCGCCTTTGTCGTAGGAGAGCTGGAATCGACGGAGCCCGTGTTCATCGGCTCTACGCCGCTTCGGATTTGGTCCGTGCCGGGCAAGGCGCGTCTCGCCCCGTTCGGTCTTGAGATCGGCGCCTTTTCACTCAAGTTTTTTGAACAGTACTATGGGGTTCCCTACCCATCCCAAAAGTTAGACCTATTGGCTCTCCCGGACTTTGCTTCGGGGGCCATGGAGAATTTAGGGGCCATCACCTTCCGGGAAACCGCCTTGCTGATCGATCGGCAGACCGCCACGCACGCCGAGCAAGAACGGATTGCCGATGTCGTTGCGCATGAGAACGCGCACATGTGGTTCGGCGATCTGGTCACGATGAGCTGGTGGAACGGCCTCTGGCTGAACGAAGCATTTGCCACGTTCATGGAAATGGCGGCGGTCGATGCGTGGAAGCCGGAGTGGCAACGCTGGACGACGTTCGGCGTATCACGAGCGGTAGCGATGAGTGTCGATGGCCTTCATAGCACACGTCCGATTGAATATCCGGTCATCGCGCCGAAAGATGCCGACGCCATGTTTGATGTGCTCACCTATGAGAAAGGCGCCTCCGTGCTGCGCATGCTCGAGCAATACATCGGACCGGATATGTTTCGCGACGGCGTGCGTGAATACCTGCGCGTGCATGCGTATGACAATGCGGATACCGTGGATTTGTGGACCGCGCTCGGCCATGCGGCTAAGCAGCCGGTTCCCGATGTCATGAACGGATGGATCTTCAAGCCCGGCTATCCGATCTTGATTGTCACGCAGGATGGCAATCGTCTCACCATCGAGCAACAGCGGTTCACGTATCTGCCGCAGCCGCTTTCGACTTCCGGTGTCGAAGCGAATCAGCGGTGGCACGTCCCGGTGCAGATGAGAATTCTAGCCAGCGGCACAACGGAGTCTCGGCGGCTGCTCCTGAGCGAAAAGCGCGTACAGGTTCCGTTACCGGAACGCTTCGAGTCCGTCGTTATCAATGAAGGCGGACACGGCTTTTATCGAGTTCGATATACCCCCGAACTCTTGCAGAAGCTGGTGCGTCTCATGCCGAATGGCTTGGCGGCGATCGAACGGTTCAACATGATCAATGATGCCTGGGCTTCGACCGTCGCGGGTCTCATGCCGATGACAGACTATCTCGACTTGACGGCTCAATTCAAAACCGATCGGGATAAAAATGTCTGGGAAATCATTCTTGGATCACTGCACACGTTGAACCGCATCATCGA
>DATEPO010000450.1:0-4954 GCA_035273145.1 Nitrospiraceae bacterium | reverse complement strand
TGACGGCCCACATTGAAAATGCCGATGAATCCCCTAAAGGGCCGCGGGATCTGGTTGGATATGTCTGCTTTTGGGTGGTGTTTGAAGAATTGAGGATGATGAACCTGGCTGTAGCGCCCCGTGTTCGTCGTCGCGGCATTGGCCGCTGGTTGTTGCAACAGGCGCTGGCGATGGGGCGTGAAGAAGGCGCGCGGCGTGCGTTGCTGGAAGTGCGAGTGTCTAACCAGCCGGCCGTCGCGCTTTATCAATACGCCGGATTTTCTCGATCCGGTATCCGCACGAAGTACTATACGAACCCGGTTGAAGATGCGGTGCTGATGGAATTAGAGTTGTAAATGCGAGCGTGAGGGCATCCCAAGACACTGACGGCTCACCATCTCGCCGGTGCGCACAAACGTGTGCGACTTCTTCGTCGCCCCGTGCGCCTCGCGCACCGCCCGCGATCCGAATGTGGCCGGTGAACGCGCGCCCGACCCGCTCGCTTGATGTGTGAGATAATGTATGTCGTAAGAAAGTAAAGTTGGCAGGACGGCGTTGACAACCCAGCGATGGAGCGTGGATAAGATCCGCGACCTGTCGCTCATCTAGGAGGGAACCTATGATGACCGTTGATCGCATTGCCGAGTTGCTGCGGGCCTCCAGTCTGGAATTTCGGCAACTGGAGGAAACTCACCACCGATTGGATGCCGAGTTGGCCGAACTTCAGAAGCGACATGTGCTGACCCCCCAGGAAGAACTCTTAAAGAAGCAGATGCAAAAAGAAAAATTGGTCAAAAAGGATAAGCTAGCCGAACTGATTCGGCTCTATCGCGAAGAGCAGGAGCATTCGCCCTCGCACTAACGACTGCGTGTACTGACATCATGGCCGGCATCCTTCCACCGCTCGCGCGTCACATCTCTGCCGTCAAGCGGCGCCTCATCGTGATCGGAATCGCGTTGTTGGCGTCGTTCGTGCTGACGTTTGCCTATGCTCCCGACATGGTGGCCTGGCTCAAACGGCCCTTTCACGACGATCTGATTTTTTACGGCCCGACCGAGGCGCTGTTCGCGTCGTTGAAAGTCTCGCTATTGGCCGGCGTGATTCTCACGATGCCGGTGATGCTCTATCAAGGCTGGAAATTTATCGAGCCGGCCCTGTTGCCGAACGAGCAGCGGTGGGCGATTCCTTTACTCGGTTTAGCCGCCGGCTTTTTCGCGTTAGGGCTCGTATTCTGCAACCTCGTCATCCTTCCCCTTGTCATCCAGTTCTTCGTCAGCTTCGGCATGGATCGCGAGTTGACCCCTCAACTCGCCGTCGGCACCTATATCGATTTCAATGTGAAGTTTCTGCTGGTGTTTGGGTTTGCGTTTGAATTGCCCCTGGTCTTGACGCTCCTGGCGAGGGTCGGCCTCGTGTCCAGCCAGGTCCTGGCGCACTATCGGAAACATGCGGCGATGGTGGCCTTGATTCTCTCGGCCATCATCACTCCCGATGCGACACTCTTTACCATGCTGTTGATGGCCGTGCCGCTCATTATCTTGTATGAAATAGGGATCTGGGGAGCGCGCCTGTTTGGACGGCGAAAAGTTGCGACAGGGCAGGAAATGAATCTGGAGAGTGCGACGCCGGTGGGAACTGCGGGTCATCGCATGCGATGATCCGCAAGGCAAAGGCAAAAAGTACAAGGGCAAAAGTGACGAGAGCCCAACAATGACGACACTGCCCGTTCAGTTCCGTATGAGGATTGTATTCTTCACTTTTGCCTTTGTACTGTTGACTTTTGACTTATCGCTGCTCTGGTCGGCGAGCAGCGATTTCCCCGGTCCACTGATGGCGCCCAGCATTCAGGCGTTAGCTACAGTGGGGCATCAGACGGTGTACGCAGGCTCCTTTGGAATGGGCATCTTTCGGAGCGAAGATCGGGGACACACTTGGACCGCCGTGAATACGGGGCTCAGCGATCCGTTCATTTTGTCATTGACCGTGGGGCCGAACGGAATGATCTATGCGGGGACATTTCGTGGCGGCGTCTTTCGCATGAAAGATGGCGGGAAAAGCTGGGAAAGTTTTAACACCGGTCTGAAGCGATTGGAGGTCAAGGCCCTGCTTGTGAAACAGGGCGTCCTGTATGCCGGGACGGGCGACGGGCTCTACAGCCGCTCGCTGGAAGGGATGTCCGAATGGACGGTCGTCACAAAGGGACTGGATGACGTCTTGGTGCACGCCATCGCGATGGCGCCGGACCATACGCTCTACGTCGGCACGTCCGGCAAGGGCATCTTGCGCTATGCGCCGCGTGCTCAGGAATGGCAACGTGTCACGCACGGCTTGATGGATCACGAAGGGCTGAGAGAAAATTTCATTCGCGTGCTGACCATCGATAAAGACCAGGCGCTGTATGCCGGGACATTCGATGGCGGGGTATTCCGGAGCGGAGACGGCGGAACCACGTGGCGAGGAATCAGTCGCGCCTTGCCCAACGATTCCATTCGCGGAATTGTCTTCCATGAAAACAGCCTCTATGTCGGCACGGGACGCGGCATTTTCAAAACGATAAATCAAGGCGGACTGTGGACCCCCATCAACAAAGGGCTGACGGAAATGTCGATTCAAGCGTTGATCGCCGGGGAAAACGGCGTCCTCTACGCCGGCACCAATTCCGGCGCATTTCGGAGCGATGACGGCGGCGCGACATGGGCCAACATCAGCGATGGGTTTCAGGCGGACCAGAAGTGATCGAAAGCCGTCCGCCTTCAGCACCGGATAGAAATGCTTGTCAAAAAAGCTGATAGCTGACGCTGATTACTGAGAGCGATCTAATAAAGGAGCGATTATGGCAGATGCAACAGAGACACGGGCGACCATTCGCGTAACGGTTAAGGGGGAACCCTTGGGCGAGATCGCCTTGCGATTTTATGAGGATGTCGCGCCCAATCACGTGAAGAATTTTGTGACCCTGGCGAAAAATAAATTTTACGATGGCTGCACCTTTCATCGGGTTATCCCGCGCTTCATGATCCAGGGCGGAGACCCGAACAGCAAGAAACCGGACCGTTCCCTGCATGGCATGGGGGGGCCGGGTCATCAAGTCACAGCGGAGTTTAATAGCAAACCTCACAAGCGCGGCGTGCTGTCAATGGCACGATCCAACGATCCGAACAGCGCCGGCTCTCAGTTTTTTATCTGTGTCGCTGACGCGAATTTCCTGGACTGGAAATATACGGCCTTCGGCGAAGTGGTCAGCGGGATGGAGATTGCCGACAAAATCGTCAACGTAAAACGGGATGGACGGGATAATCCTTTGGAGCGCGTCGAGATGACGGTCACTGTGAATTAGTAATGAACCCAGGCGAGACGCAATTCACAATTCAACATTTAAAATGTAGGTTCTCCGGATTCAATTTTTACTTGTGCCTTGTTACTTTTGCATTGGCGCTGTCCGCCTGCGCCGTTCCTACCATTCCCGCTCGCATTATTTATGAAAATCCGACCGATTTTGTCCGTCTCGAACCGGACCCGTATGCCTTCCATGAAATTGCCCAAACCTTGCACAGCCATCCTGCCGACATCGATGTGGAAGAAATGGCAAGATTACTGAAGGGGTTTTCTGTGCAAGACCATCGCACCGCCCTGCAGCGGTGGTTCCAAGGAGAGGCTCCTCTGGAACCGGTCTTTCGAGAGGAGGAGATTACCTGGCTCGCCCCTCGATTGTCACAGGCGCTCGCTGCGGCTCATCCCGATGAACGAGTGACGTTCTACATCAGCTATCCGCAAACGTCGATCAAACGGGAAATTACCTCGGGCGGGCTGTATGTCCAAAACGGTCGCCTGCATTTTATCCTGGGGAATTATCGGATCGTGTACGGCATACCGGCGTATGGCATGGTCTACGATCGTCGCTATCCTGTGGCGCCGACAGCCTCAAAGGGATTCGATGTGTTTTTCAACCCGGCGAACGCCGTCGAAAAGCACAAAGTTACATGGTGGGAGTTTTTGTCTGGGCGAAAAAAAGATGAAGTCGTCATCGATTTGCAGAAGCTCCCAGCCGTGAAACCCGAGGGCCCTGCAGGAGCGTAAGTCTGACGTGATGCGGCCGTGTAAATTGTTATGGTACGATGACCGAACATCATCTCAATTCATCAAGTCAGTATCCCGGACTTGACGACGTTCAGACTTTAACCACTTTGTGATGCTCATGGACCCGATCGCTCTCGTCAATATGCCGTTCGGGCATTCCAAGTTTCCTTCAATTCAACTTGGGACATTGTCTGCCCTCCTGAAATCTCAGGGGATCGGCGTTAAGAATCATTACCTCAACCTGTACTTCGCCCAACGCATCGGGTTCCCGGTTTACGATGTGCTCTGCGAAAGCCAGCTCCTGATCGGGGAATGGTTGTTCTCGCGCCTGCTGTTCAAAGACAACCCGAAGCACCATCAGTATCTGCGTGACTTCAAGCCGCTGATTGAAGATATCTCTCGAAAGGCCGGCTGTTCCAGTTCATATTTAGAAGAGATCGAAGCCATGATTGCGCCGCAGTTCCTCACCTGGGCGTTGACATCCGTCGATTGGGGGCAGTATCGCCTGATCGGATTTACATCCATGTTTCATCAAAATGTTGCGAGCGTGACGCTGGCGAAAATGATCAAGGAGCTGTACCCAGAGGTCAGCATCGTGTTCGGCGGCGCGCATTACGACGGCGACATGGGGCTCGAATACTTCCGGGCCTTTCCGTGGATCGACTATGTCGTGGTCGGGGAAGGGGAAGAGCCGTTTCCGGCTCTGGCCAAACACATTCTGAATGGCGAAGGGGGAGAACTTCCGGCGGGAGTCGCGGCGCGCAGCAACGGAACCATTGTGTACAAACCCAACCGCACACTCTTTGCGGATTTTGCCCGCACCGGTCCCCCCGATTACGACGACTATTTCGCGCAGCTCGATGAAGTCGATCCATCGTCGTTTAAAGGCATGAATCG
>DATEPO010000449.1:0-13263 GCA_035273145.1 Nitrospiraceae bacterium | reverse complement strand
ATACGAGATGGGGCCGAGTCATTGGCCGTATGATGAACTGGCGCTCACGATGGAGCGGTATTGCGACCGGTGATCAGGCCATTTTTGTGAGGCGTGAATGCTTCGAGCAGCTTGGCGGATTTTCCGATGTGCCGATCATGGAAGACATCGATTTCACGCGGCGCCTCAAACGAGCCGGCCGGATCGCCGCATTGCAATCCCCTGTCGTCACCTCGTACCGCCGGTGGGAACAAGGCGGTCTCCTCAAGACCATCACGCTTATGTGGCTGCTACGCGGCCTCTATTGGATGGGGATCAGCCCGCACGCGCTCACGCGCATGTATGCTCACGTGAGGTGATACTGATGCGGCAACCGGTATGAGCAACGCACACGAGCAACGTATGAAATCTCGCCCCCGCGCCGACGATGCCTTGGTGCTGTTCGCCAAAGCCCCCATCCCCGGCCAGGTGAAAACGAGGCTCTGCCCCCCGCTGACCGACGATGAGGCCGCCAGCCTGCATGGCAGCTTTGTGTTGGACGCGTTGGAGCGCAGCAGTCAAGCAGCCATTCGCGGCGTAGCCAAGCTCGCGCCGCGGTTCGATCGGTTTCTCGCTTGCTCACCATCCGCCGATCACGTGTTCTTCAAGATCTTGGAGGAGCGCCACGGCGTTCGTCTTCTCGATCAAATCGGCGACGATCTCGGTGCCCGGATGGAACACGCCCTCGCCGAGATGTTCCGTATCGGGTATCAACGAGCCGTCATCGTCGGGACCGATCTTCCTGCGCTCCCTGAGTCGGTCTACGAAGACGCCTTCAGCATGCTGGCCGGACACGATCTCGTGCTCGGGCCGTCATTCGACGGGGGCTATTACCTGATCGGCCTGTCACGTACGGCGCCTGAACTCTTCCGCCATATTCCATGGTCGACTCCTGACGTCTTGAGATGCACGCAGACAAAGGCCCATGCGCTCGGCTTGACCACCGCATTGCTCCCACAGCAACGCGATGTCGATACGATCGACGATGTGCTCGCCCTCATACAAGAGGCTCAGCGCAATAGTGAGCCAGGAGCTGGTGGCAAGGGGCACAAAGGGAAACTGCCGCTTCTCTCGAAACGCACGGCCGGCGCGCTGCAGGTCATCGGCAGCCGATTGAAGGAAAGGGGTACAGGGTAAAGTGAAGGCTGTGACTGATCGCGTCGCCCTCATCACCGGAGGGGCTCGTGGGATCGGCCGCGGGATCGCGCTGGACCTCGGCGCGCAAGGCTGGTCGGTCGCGATGACCTATCGGACCAGTGAGCAGGCCGCGAAAGACACCGCCACGGCGATTGAACAAGACGGCGGGAAGGCATGGGCATTTCGTTGCGATGTATCGGATCCTGCCGCGAGCCGAACGATGGTCGAACAGGTCGAGCGGACGTGGGGACGGATCGATGCCCTGATCCATTGTGCCGGCCCCTACCATCGCATCAATCTGACGGAGGAGACTCCTGAGGGATGGGCCTCCATGTTCGACAATAATCTGCATCCGGTCTTTCACCTCACCCAAGCCGTCACACCAGGGATGAAAGCCAGACAGCACGGACGGATCATCACCTTCAGCATGGCCAATGCCGATCAAATGATCGCGCAGCCGGACGTGACCGCACACTATATTGCGAAAGCCGGCATCCTGATCCTGACGCGCACCTGGGCCAAGATACTCGCCCCGTTTGAAATTACGGCGAATGCCGTCTCTCCCGGATTCATCGATTCGGGAAGTGCGCCCACGGAGGAATTGGCTGGAATGGCGAAACGAATCCCGGCTGGGTACGTCGGTGACGTCGGCGATCCGGTGGCTGCCGTGCGATTTCTGCTCTCAGATGACGCGCGTTATGTGACGGGCACGAATATACATGTCAGCGGCGGCTGGGGAGTGTGAGGCTGCTGAAAATTTCCTCCTACTTCGTTCTCGGCTCGCAAGCATCCTCAACGTACCAAGGGGGGTACGCCTCCGGTGCTTGCTACGCCTGCGGCCTTGTTTGAGGACGTTTTGAGCAGCCTCTTGGCGGCTGGACCCCTGTGAGGACAGGAGGTTTCGGTCATTCACTCATCATTCGTCCTTGCTCAAAGCCGTTTTGAGCAGCCTCTTGGTCTGCTGCTCTGGAGTTCTTCGCTCAACACTGAGCACTGATCACTCGGCTTTTCCGAACGCCTTCTTTAAGAGCGGTTCCATCTCGCCCTTTTTTTCCATGGGATCGAGGATATCGGTGTCGCCATAGAACGTGCCGTTGATGAAGACTTTCGGCAGCGTCGGCCAATTGGTGATCTTCGTAAGCGCCTCTCGCTTGGCCGGGTTCTGCAGCACATCGACCAATTCATACGGATAGCCGTATTTGTCGAAAAACTGCATCGTCTCGCGAGTAAACCCGCACATCGGCATCGTCTTGGTCCCCTTGCCGTAGATCAAAATCTTGTGCGCGCTCACTTCTTTTTGGATTTCCTCTTCAATTGGATTGCTCATCTCTTCCTCCCTACATTTCTTATTTGTATGTGCGTTCTAAAAGAATGTCAAACCGGGTAGCCAACGAGGCCGCAGGCGCAGCAGCCACCGGAGGCGTAGCCTCTGGGCTACGTTGAGGATGCTTTCGAGCCGAAAACGAAGCTCGGGGAAGCGACGCGTCTCGGCGCGTCTGGGGTGGGCGGGTGCAATCGATACCTGGTTTCAGCATCCTGCGACTAACCACCATCCGTCGTTTCGGCCTTGAGCTCTAGCGCGTGTATCCGCCCATCCTTCATCGGCTCATCCAACGCCTGATAAATCATTCGATGGCGATCCAACAGATTTTTTCCTTTAAACAGATCGGACACCACCCGGACCGACAGATGGTCCATCGTGCCGGTTCGGTCGGATACCACCACACTCGCATCAGGCAAAGCGCGAACAACATAGGCCGTCAATGCCTCTGAGGTAATCATAGTGATTCTACTCCCACTGTGTTTACCATAGCTCAGATATTGAGCCAAAGGCAATTCCTCAATCGCTCAGCTATCAATATTTCAGCCGGTTCCGACCCGCTTTTTTTGCGCGATAGAGCGCCCGATCGGCCGCGATGACGCACCTGGGCGGGAGTGACTCGGCGGTCCGATGGCTCTGCCGCCCATGCTGACCGTCACGGAGAGTTCTTTCCGCGGACGCCGTCCAACTTGGTCGGTCGTCGATTTTTTGCGCGGTCGCCATCGACCACGTAATGTAAAACGAGCGTCCTCGATCGTCGCGCGAAGCGCGTCCAGATGAGGCGCGATAGCCACGAGCCGTTCTCACGGAAAGACCACCGCGAACTCTTCCCCGCCATAGCGAAAGCCTTGCCCACCGCCGGACACCGGCGTGATGTGAGAGGCCACCATTCGCAAGACCTGATCGCCGACTTCGTGGCCATAGGTGTGGTTGAATCGTTTGAAGTGATCGATATCGATCATCACAATGACATACTCAGACCCTAATCGCAGCAATGTGTCATTGAAAGCGCGTCGCCCCGCGAGCCCCGTGAGTTCGTCGTGATAGGCCATCGCGTATGAACTTTGAAGCAAGGCGACGCCAAGGATGACTCCGGAGACGATGAAATAGAGCAGCGAATCTTGAAGATGATGAACATGCACGGCGAGGAACACGGCCACGAGCGTTCAGAAGAATCCATGCGCTACCGATTGCCTTGTTATGCTCAGCCGAACGAGCACAAACGCGAGGGCTCCGCCGAACGCGAATACGGCGGTCGAAGGCAGTGTCGTCCACGCGGTCAACCGCTTGTCGATGAACGATGCGATCAATCCTTCTGCCATCGCGACAGAGCCGGAATGTGCCGTGATAAAGATTGCGGCCGCTTGGAACAGAATGGCGCCCAGCACCCACAGGCCCTTCGGCGTAGGGACCCCTCGCTCTTTGATGACTAACGTGTAGCGAGATTGACAGGCAGCAAGATACCAAGGAGAGGACGGACCAGATGCGTCGAGCTGTCCGGGAGAGACCACAGGGCCGCATGGGTGAGGCCAATCAGCAAAATGGCAATGTCATGCGACTACGATGAAAAAGCCAGGCCAGGAGGAGACCCGCAAGAAAGACCGTGGCCGGCATCTCCGCTAACAGTGGAACCACCGCCTTTGGCATGAGGACGGGGCGCCACGCGAGTATGCAGGCCGCCAGAACGATAAGCCTACCGGGAACCGACAGAACGGCGGTCCACCGCAGCAAGCCGCCCGGTATTCGTTCTCTTCAACTCATAGCATGCCAGCCCCTCTGTGGCCTTCTGATAAAGTATAGAGGACTTTTCTTTGGTGGAGAATCGCGCCATGAATGGATCAAAGAAGCCGCATCAGCTCATGGTTTGCAGGGCTCGAAGACAGGCCGGGATGAGGAATGACGGGGCGCCGAACGCCCTCGCGGGCGACATGCAGTTATGGGTTGGTATTGAGCACGGTGTCCACGCTCGTGAGCAGGGTTTTTAACTCAAACGGCTTTTCTAAGGTGGATACCGCCCCGAATCGCTTCGCGACATCCAGCGCATCGAAATGCACCTTCCGGCTGCCCCCCGACAGAGCGATCACCTTCACGGTCGGGCATTCCCGCCGCAGCTCACGAATGACTTCAAGACCATCTTTTTCAGGCATCAAAATATCCGTGATGATCAGATCCGCCGGTTGTTCCCTCCATAACCGCATAGCCACTTCCCCATTGGGAGCCTCCACGACGGTGTGGTCAACGCTCTCCAACACCTGGCGAAGCATGTTCAGGACCATCCTGTCGTCATCGATGATGAGAATGCGTGCCATAATGTCTGTCGTTGCGGAAACCTTCTTGGTCCCCGGCTCTCCTTCGTTAATTATAGCGCTTGCGTGTTCTTCTGCATCGCTTGGCCTCCGCACATTTTGCCTGCTATCGCGATTGTAACCATCCCGCATGTGCCGACAGGCCTGTAGGTGGGTTTCCTCTTCCTTGTCAAGTGCTCCATACCTCTACGATGATAAGAGTATACCCGTCTCGCTCCGATTATGCTTGAATGTTGCGCGAAACCTTCAACAGAAAGACTTGGATAGACCTGAGTCGTCATCTCTTCCCGCTCTTTTGAATACCTACATGCCACGGCACAGGCCGCCATTGACCTTTTCTCCGGCCACATTCAATAATGCACTATCTGTCTTTGATCTCTTCAGAATCGCCCGCTCTCCTCACCCATGGAGGTGCCCCCATGGAACCGACGCCGCCAGTTGATCTTCCGTCTTTCAAGGAACAGGGCACCGATCAATCTCTGAATCGGCGCGCCTTTTTGCTTGGCGCAGCCGCATTGGCCGGCACGGCGGCCGGTCAGGCGATCCTTCGTTCAGTCGAGGCCCAGTCGGCCGACGCGCCGGCAGATCCCACCCGCATCCCCGGCGCGCCCCCCACTTCGTATGGCCGGCGTTCAAGTTTTGAACGGGCCACGCGCTTGGTCGGGACAAGCAGCTCCCTGACTCCGCTCCAAGACCTGCACGGCATGTTGACGCCGGCTGCGCTCCACTTCGAACGGCACCACAACGGTGTCCCACGGATCGACCCTGGGCGGCATCGGCTCTTAGTCCACGGATTGGTCGAACGCTCGATGGTCTTTACGCTGGACGAATTAAAGCGCTTTCCGGCCGTCTCTCGTGTCGCGTTCATCGAATGCTCGGGCAATTCTGCGGGTGAGTGGCGAAGGCCCGGCGGGCGCTCCGCCCAGGAGACCCATGGGCTGCTCAGTACCAGTGAATGGACGGGCGTCCCCCTGAGCACGGTCCTTCGTGAAGTCGGCCTTCGGTCGGACGCCGCATGGATGCTGGCGGAAGGCAGCGATGCGGCAGCGATGACCCGCAGTATTCCGCTCGCTCATGCGCTCGACGAGGCGCTCCTCTGCTATGCGCAAAACGGCGAAGCCTTGCGGCCGGAACAGGGTTATCCACTGCGGCTGCTTCTGCCCGGCTGGGAAGGCAACACCTGCATCAAGTGGTTGCGTCGGCTCAAATTGGGACGCGCGCCGTTTATGACACGTGAAGAAACGTCTCACTACACTGATCTGATGCCGGATGGAACCGCGCGGCAGTTCACCTTCGTCATGGAGGCAAAGTCGCTGATCACACACCCGTCCGGCGGTCACACGATTCAACCCGGGTTTGTCGAAGTTCGCGGTCTGGCGTGGAGTGGACGGGGACGCATTACGGCTGTTGACGTCAGTATGGACGGAGGCGCGACCTGGCTGCGGGCAGCACTACAAGAGCCGGTCCTCCCAAAATGCGCGACGGCTTTTCGTTGTCCATGGTATTGGGGAGGCCAAGACGCCATACTCCAGAGCCGCTGCATAGATGAAACCGGATACCTGCAGCCGACTCGGCATGACCTGATCGCCGTCAGAGGAACACACTCGACCTATCACTACAATGCCATTCACAGCTGGATGGTGTCGGGCGATGGAAGCGTACAGGCGCTCCATGCGTGACCGATCATGGCTCCTCGTGGCTGCTGTGGTGTGCGGATCAGTGTGGGCTTCCGGCGTCTTCAGTGCCGACTCTGTGGGAAACGTGAGTCCCTACGGTCTGGGGCGACCTGCGACCGAGAAAGAACTCCAGCAGTGGAACATCGATGTTGCACCGAGCGGAGAAGGCTTGCCTCCCGGACGCGGCACGGTCAAGCAAGGCGCGCAGATCTATGCCCGCACCTGCGCGCAATGCCATGGGCCGAGCGGCGTGGAGGGCCCAAGCCCGCCACTGGTGGGAGGGCGCAATACGTTGCGCACAGCCAATCCGGTGAAGACGATCGGCAGTTACTGGCCGTACGCCACCACGCTCTATGACTATGTCTATCGAGCGATGCCGTTTTCGGCACCACAATCGCTGACACCGGATGAAGTGTATTCGGTCGTCGCCTGGCTGCTGCACCGAAACGGCATTATCGATGAAAGCACGGTGATAGATGCCCACTCGCTTCCCGCAGTGCGCATGCCGAATCGCGACGGGTTTACTTCAGACCCGAGACCCGACGTGCCGATTAAATAACAGCGTATTTGCTCCGTTCCCTACCGATCCACTTCTCATGGCATAATATTCCATGGCACGGCGTATCTGGACCGTGGGTCATTCCACCAGGCCCATCGAAACCTTTCTGGCCTTGGTACAGGCCCATGCGATTCAGCAGATCGTCGACGTGCGCGCCTTCCCATATTCGCGGCGCAATCCGCAATTCCATGCCACGGAATTGTCGGCGAGTCTCCAGCGAGCCGGCTTAGCCTACCGTCATCTTCCTGTACTCGGCGGTCGGCGAAAGAGTCGCCCGGATTCGATCAATCAAGGCTGGCGCAATACGAGTTTTCGAGGCTATGCGGATTACATGCAGACGGAACCGTTCCGCACGGGATTGTCGGAGCTGATGACGTGGGCAAATGATCAAAGGACCGCCATCATGTGTGCCGAGGCCGTCCCATGGCGGTGTCATCGTTCGTTGATTGCCGATGCGCTTACCAGTCAAGGATGGGAGGTTCGACACATCATGACACCGACAAAGGCCGATCTCCATCGCATGACCCCATTCGCACAACAAGACAACGGCACGCTCCTGTACCCCTGCCCCGATGCGGAGTCACGCCCCTCCTTGTTCTGATGTTCCGTCAGAAAGCGCTGGAGACGACTCTTGGAGGAACGGCTGCTGGAGGATCACAGCCCATGGTGCCCGGCAGCCGGAGCCTTGGACCGATCCGCCAGGCTTTTGAAACCGTCACCGATCGAACCCCAGCCACTCCCCGGAGTAAAGAGATCGAGTTCCGCCGCCTCGTCGCTCACGCGGTTGAGGAGAGGGAGATGAATGGTGAAGGTGGCTCCAGCGCTTGGATGACTCTGGACGGAAATCTGTCCTTGATGCTCTTTGATAATTCCATAACTGATGGACAGACCTAGTCCAGTGCCTTCCCCGACGGGCTTGGTCGTAAAGAAGGGATCGAAAATACGGCCCTGATGTTCGACTGGGATGCCCGTTCCGCTGTCTTGAAAGGTGATTTCGATCATGCCTTCGTGCACCGCACTACTTAATACGATGGATTTCTTCGGACTCGACTCGACCGCATCGCGCGCATTCGTCAGGAGATTGAGAAACACTTGTTCCAATTGGATGCGATTCCCGAGCACGACGGGATTCGCCGGCGACCATGAGGCAGTCAGCTCGATCGCCCTCAGGCGCAATTGTTCCTGCATGAGATCCACCGCCGATTTCAGTACTTCATTGACGAAGACCGGCTCACGTTCCATCGGAGCCATGCGTCCGAACGCCCGAAGATGGTTGATGATTGTGGAGGCCTTCAGCACTTGGGCCATCGCCAATTTCAGGGGAAGCAAGAAGCTCTCATGTTGGACCGGCTCATCGTGCACTTGATCGATGAGGTTGCCGAGAATAAGATTAATATTGTTCAAAGGGTTATTGAGTTCGTGCGCCACCCCGGTGGTCAATTCCCCTAAACTGGCCAGCTTCGCGCTCTGGACGAGTTGCGCCTGCTTTTCGCGCAACGCCTGTTCCCGGCGCTCCGCCTCATGTAACAATTGCGCTCGTTCCTCTTCAGCCTGATGGCGCGCTGTGATATCCATGGCAACGCCTGCCGCGCGAATCGGCCGCTTTTCCGCATCTCGGACGATCTTTCCTTTCGGCAAGAGCCAGCGCACGGCGCCGTCCGGCCACACGACGCGAAATTCCGTTTCAAAGGTCGTCAATCGTTCCATGGCATCTGCAATTTCCCTTTGCAGCCGAAGGCAATCATCGGGGTGCACGCGCGTCCGCCAATCGTCTACATGCCGCCCCACGAACTCGTTGGGAGCGCCGACCATTGCATTCATTCGCGACGATGCTGACATTCGGCCGGTTAGAAGATTAATCTCCCATGTTCCAAGTTGTGCGCCATCCAGTGCCAAGGTCAACCGCTCCTCCCGCTCCTCAAGCATGCGTTCCCGACGGATGGCTCTCACAAGCAAGACGGTTACGGTCAGGACGACCGCCACCCATAACATGCGGTTGGCGATGCTCATCCAATTTCCCAATCCGGCCTGAGGGAGAAAGAGCCCAGCCATGATTAAGGCGATACACAGCCCGCCCACACATTTCAAAAAGATGGGATGATGGCGGAACAACCTGGATGCCAACCACAAGGGAAAGAGGTACAGCACCCAGAAGGCAAGGCCGACAGGAGTCGACAGATCGATGAAGAAGATCGCAGCCACGAGGCCAAGCGTCGCGGTGGCGGTGAGGGAGGGCCAGAGTTGGGCAAGAAATCGGTTCATAGATTTGTGAGCCCGGGAAGTCCCGGCCCCTGGAATCAGTATCCGGCAATAAGACCCGCCCGGCAAAGAGACAACATTGTCTGCCGATAGATGGAAGCTGTCTATAGCTCTATCTATTACGTAAACTGAGCATTGCCCTGCTGATGGTCTGAAAAGCTCATTATTTTGGTAACAGACAACCCATTGACGTACAGGGCCCATCCCTGCTAAGGAAGCACTCTCAATGGGAACACCACTATGCCACAGGATGCAATTACTCAAGCAATCAGCGAACGGTATGCACGAGCGGCGATGACCGGCGAACAGATGTGCTGCCCCACCGGCTCCAACATGGACGACCTCACGCATTTCATTCCCGAGGAGGTTCCCAAGATTTCCTATGGTTGTGGAACGCCGGCGGGCTTAGACACGGTGAGACTCGGCGAGACGGTGCTTGATATCGGCTCGGGTGGAGGTATCGATTGTTTTGAAGCGGCGCGCCGAGTGGGTCCAAGCGGCAGAGTCATCGGGGTCGATATGACCGATGCGATGCTGACGATCGCCCGACGCAATGCACCGGTTGTCGCACGCAATCTTGGCTATGCCGACACAAATATTGAGTTTCGGAAAGGCCACGCTGCCGCCATGCCGGTGGCCGACAACAGTATCGATCTCATTATCTCGAATTGTGTCATCAATCTCGCTCCGGACAAGCAGGCGTGTTCCGTGAAATGTTTCGAATCTTGAAACCGGGTGGGCGGTTCACGATTTCCGATATTGTCGTCGATCGACCCGTTCCGAATTATCTCATTCAGGACACGGTGAAATGGAGTAATTGCCTATCCGGGGCCTTACAGGTCAACATCTACATGGGGGAGATGGTCAAGTCAGGCTTCCTTGGTCTGCATCAGATCAAATGCCTACCATGGCAGGTAATCGACGGGATTCATTTTCTGTCGCTGACGTTCACCGGATACAAGCTCCCGATGGATCCCGCCGCCGACGATGTGCAATTTGCCACGCTTCGCGGCCCCTTTCGCCGTGTACTGGATGAGCGCGGCCGGCTTTACGAGCGAGCCCGGCCGGCACCGATCGATCGCAGCACAGCTCAATTGCTGCAGACGCCGCCCTTTCATGATCTGTTTCTTCTCACCGATTCCGCGGCACCTCTTACCGCGTCAGATCCGCGTTGGTGTTCAATCCAGCCACTAACAGTGCCGTGTGTCTGGAAAGGCGATTACGCGCTGTTCACGGGCCCCTTCCTCGGAGTAGAGGACGATGATCATCATGTCTATCTCCGCGGGGTTCCCGTGGAGATTTGCTCGAAAACCCTCACCGTGCTCGAATCATCCCCCTATCGCCGCCACTTTGCCGTCATCAATCGCGCGTCAGGGCATGACCAGACCGCAGTGCAGGAAGCATCTTGCAGTTCGACCGGGAGTTGTTGTTGAGCCTCTGATCAGCCTATGGAGGTCCCGCGGTGACACCAGAACGCCAACTGGATGAACTGCTGTCCGGCTATATCGCGGATTTTGTCACCCGCAATAAAGCCGCGCGGACACTCAAGCAACAGTTGGATCGGGTGGGAGTCGGACTCATTCCGCTCGCCGATCACCTGACCTTCCGGACAGACGATATCGATCGCCGGGCGGAAGAGTTCATTGCGCTGGGCTATCGATTTTCCGAAACGATTGAGTATCAAGACTGGTTTGCGAAGGTCTATCGTAAACCGGGTTATCCTCCTCTCTTTATCGATCAAGCGTATGCCGATGGCCGCGGCCGGACCAGCCTTATTCCCGGATGGGTCGCGCAATTCGGCGATCGCACGCTGCATCATATTGCCGTGCGGGTGGAAGATATCGAGGTGGCCATCGATCGATTGCAACAGGAAGGAATCCGCTTCATCGGTTCAATTGTCGGGGAGCGCGGCGGCCCGCTGCGCCAGATCTTTACGGCTCCTGAAGAATCCAACGGCGCGCCTTTCTCAGTGATGGAACTCACCGAACGGCACGAAGGGTTCCTCGGCTTCTCACCACCACAAGCCGACGGTCTCATGCGATCCACGGCGACCCCGGGGGGCGACAGGATGGACGCGTAAAGTGAAGAGTCTACCCTCTCTATTCCTTATCCCTCTAACTCTGCCTCTCTACTTACCCCTTTACCCCTTACCCCCCGCGTGTTAAGGTGCACTCCTTTCTTACGGAGGAGCTGCCGTGGTGTGGGACCCCAAAGATCCTTGGACGCCGAAGAACGACCCTCTCGATGAAGCACTCCGCCAGGCAAAGTCGCATCTGAACCAATTTAAGGGCCTCCGTCCGATCATCTTCGCGGTCGCCGCGCTAGTCCTTGTCTGGCAAAGCGCGTTCATTGTTGCGCCCGATGAAGAAGGCGTCGTGAAACGGTTCGGTGAAGTCGTGCGTAGCACCGGCCCTGGTCCACATCTGAAAGTTCCCTTCATCGAAACGGTCGCGCGGCCGAAGGTCGAAAAGCTGCACCGCGTCGAAATCGGCTTTCGGACCGACCAGCAAGGCCGCCAGCGCATGCTGCCGAAAGAAGCCCTGATGCTGACCGGTGATGAGAACATCATCGGCATCGAATTTATCATTCAATATAAAATCAAGAATGCCAAGGATTACTTGTTCCGTGTCGATGAAATCGATGAAACGATTCAGAAGGCGGCGGAAGCGTCAATGAGAGAAGTGGTCGGAAAAAGTAAAATCGACGAAGCGTTAACTTCCGGCAAAGCTCAAATTCAAGACGGCACGCAAACGCTCTTGCAAACCATCCTCGATTCGTATCAGGCCGGTGTGCAAATTGCGGCCGTGCAACTGCAAGACGTCGATCCGCCGGAGGCCGTCGTCGCGGCCTTTAAAGATGTGGCCAGTGCCAAGGAGGATCGCGAAAAGCTGATCAACCAATCGCAAGGCTACCGCAACGACATTATTCCAAGGGCCAAAGGCGAATCTGCCCAGGTCGTCAATCAAGCGAAAGGCTATGCTCAGGCCCGTATTACGAGGGCGCAAGGCGAAACGGATCGCTTCCTCCAGACGCTCAAAGAATACAGCCAGGCCAAGGACATTATCACCAAGCGTCTCTACATCGAAATGATGGAAGAAGTGTTGCCCGGCATTGAAAAAGTCATCATCGATGGTAAAGCCGCCGATCGATTGGTGCCGTACCTACCGCTCGAACGCTTGCAAAAGCCGGTGGCGGCAACCCCGGATGACAAGAAGTAATCTTATGACGAAACAAAACTTCATGTTCGTAGTGATCGGGATCGTGGGCCTGCTCTTTGTCTTAGGGGCCTCGCCGTTTTTTGTCGTTGACCTTACCCAAAGCGCGATCGTCGTCCAGCTCGGCAAGCCGGTGCGCAGCATTACGGAGCCAGGACTGCAATGGAAAGTGCCGTTTATTCAAGATGTGACTTACTTCGATAAACGTCTGCTGGATTATGATTCAGGCGCGCAAGACGTGATTACGAAAGACAAGAAAACCCTCCTAATCGACAACTTTGCCAAGTGGCGGATCACCGATCCATTAAAGGTCTATCAGGCTTTCCAGACACAACGAAGCGCCTATAAGCGACTGGACGACATCATCTATTCGGAATTACGAGTAGAGGTCGGACGTCATGATCTCTCTGAAATCGTCTCGAAAACCCGATCCGATATTATGGCCATTGTCACGAAGCGGGGCAATGAGAAGGCGGCCGCCTATGGGATTGAGATCGTCGATGTACGTATCAAGCGCGCCGATTTGCCCGAGCAAAATGAAAAAGCCGTGTTCGCCAGAATGCAGGCCGAGCGGGAACGAGAAGCGAAACAATATCGCGCCGAAGGAGCGGAAGAAGCTCAGAAGATTCGATCAGAGGCAGAAAAAGATCGCGAGATTCTCCTCGCTGACGCCTATAAGACTGCCGAGCAATTACGCGGCGAGGGCGATGCTCGCGCCTTCAAACAATATGCCGATGCATATCGGCAAGATCCAAAATTCTTTGAATTTACC
>DATEPO010000448.1:0-6397 GCA_035273145.1 Nitrospiraceae bacterium | reverse complement strand
GAAAGAAAAAAAGGTGCCGAAGATTTCCGAGATGTTCCAGGAAGCCAAACAGGTCGGCCAGTTTCGGCTCGTCGCATGCAGCGCCGGGTTGGAATACATGGGCGTCGATCAGGACACCGTGGCCAAGAACGTCGATGATGTCATGGGCCTTCCTACCATCCTCACACTTACCGCCGGGGCGGAAACGACGCTGTTCATTTGACCGTTATTCGTTAAACGTGAATCGTTAATCGTAGGGAGGATGCGTTTTTCGTCTTGCGATTCACGATTAACGTCCTACCTCGATCGAGACACTCCGACTCGATCGCAATATTTGATCAATTTACAGCGGCTGCAATAGGGAGAGACCGGTTGGCAGATGTTCTGGCCGAACGGCACCAGCAGATCGTTATAGGTAATCCAGTACTTGGAGGGCAGTTTTCGGCAGAGGGCCTGTTCACTTTGCTCAGGCGTTTTGGTCCGGATATACCCCCATCGATTGCTGATTCGGTGAACATGGATGTCCACGCATATCCCCGGCTTGCCGTACCCTACAGTCACGACCAAATTAGCCGTCTTTCTTCCCACGCCAGGCAACGTCAGCAGTTCATCGATAGAATCCGGGACTCGGCCCTCGTAGGCGTCCAAGATACGCCGACACATCGCCTGAATCTGTTTGGATTTCGTACGAAAGAAGCCGACGGGATAAATGGCGGCTTGGATCTTTGGAAGTGAGAGCGTGAGCATGGAGGCTGGATCGGAGGCAAGCGCAAACAAGCGTTGACTGGCGTCGGCGGTGGTTCGATCTTTGGTCCTCAAGCTGAGGACGCAGGCGATGAGAATCCGAAACGGATCGCGCGATTCTTTGGCCACGACCCCGACAACCGGCTCTTGCCATTGCCGGACTTCCCGCCGGAGAATACGGAGCGCGGCATGAATTTCTTCATCCCGCATAGAGATTTAGTTGAAGCTGACGAGATGAGACAGACGCGAGGGAGATCGGGCGAGGATGACTACTCCATCTTCCGTTTCGCGAGCCACTTCTGACGGCGGCGCTGCGCTTCACGCTGCTTGGCCTTTTTTCGCACACTGGGCTTCTCATAAAACCGGCGGCGTTTCAGTTCCCGGAACAGGCCTTCCCCGGCAAGCTTCTTCTTGGCGACCTTGAGCGCCTTTTCCACATTGTTATTAAAGACTTTGATTTCCATAGCAGCTACGTCATTCCTTCCAATACGGTGCGCCGCGGTTGAGAACGGGAAGTCTAGCATAGCCTCCTAAGTTCTACAAGACTTTGTTCGATGATACGAATACGGCCTGCCATTTCACGTTCAAGTGCTTGATCTTTAAGATGTTTTACGTTCACACTGACATTTTCTAGTCCAGCCTCCATGGCTGCAATCGACATCAGGAGGCCGACCCTCAGATCGGACGATACAGATGACTTTGCCTTCTGCCGCAGGGCCAATAAGAGTGCCGCCACGTCATTAGTGAGTTCCGCGGTCTTTAAGGGAACGAGTGTGGCCGTTCGCAGATTGTCCGAAATGGCCGCCGGGCGGCTAGGATCGATTTTGGGCATGCGATACGCCTTCACGACTGCTGCATACGCATCAGCATCTGCCTGCACCAATTTCTTGAGCGCTGAAGCCAACGCCTGAAGGCGATGCTCGCTCGCTTCTAGTTCTTTTGTTAGTTCTTTTGATTGTGCAGCATCTTGGCTTCCCTCTGCTGATCCGGCTTTCCGAGATGGCGGCCCAATGCGACAGGCCATCACCCCCAGGGAGGCCGCGAGCGCCCCCGCCAGCGCAGCTACACTTCCTCCGCCCGGTGTCGGCGTGCCGTCGGAAACGGCTGCCAAAAACGACGAAACGGATTCGCTGAGATCACGCGAATGATTATCTTGTGCCGCGCTTTTTCGACCCATGACCGTTTCAAGCCGGGTCTCCAACACTTGAGATCGGTCAAAGCGTTCCAGTTGCAAGCAGGATTCCGCCGCATGGATCAACGCGTCCCGGGGAATAAGCCCGATAATCTCACTGCCCGCTAATTGGACCCCATGCTGCTCTGCCTCGCGTTGAACAGCTTCGAACGCCACATCAATCGGCGTTTCCTCATAATTCGTCAGGTTCATGGAAACCTGAACGAGCCGCCGGCTGGACAATTCAACTCCGATCGCTTTGACAGAAGGGAGTCCGCCACTCGAGAAGCGGACCGTTTTGGCAATACGTTTTGCGAGACCGATATTGTCAGTGCGGAGATTTACATTGTAGGCAATCAGCGGAGGGCGAGCGCCTACGACCGTCGCTCCCGCTGAAGGATGGAGCTGCGAAGGGCCGAAGTCCGGGGTCCACATGGCCTCTGCTTCCATTCGGGATGCCAGGCCTTCAAGGCCACCCCGTCGGATCACTTCCAGGTTGGTCCGCTCGGGGTGCAATGCCGCCCGCTCATAAAGGAAAACAGGCAGGTGCAGTTCTCGTCCAATTCGCGCTCCTAAACACTTGGCCAAGCCCACACAATCTTCCATGGTGACACCTCGGATAGGCACAAAGGGAATCACGTCCGTTGCGCCGATGCGAGGATGTCCGCCCTGGTGTTGCCGAAGATCGATGCGAGCGGTCGCGATGCGTGTACACTGAAACGCCGCTTCAGCGACAGAATCAGGGGGTCCGGCAAATGTCAGCACAGAGCGATGGTGATCTGCGTCCATTTCTTGGTCCAACAGAAAGACATCGGGCACCGCTCGGACCGCCGCGACCAGCGCGTCCACGATCTCGGCCTTACGTCCCTCACTGAAGTTTGGGACGCACTCAACGATCTGTTCCATGGTGACCTTTCGACCAGACAATACGGCCCTTTTTGACGACGTGCAGGCAATGATTCATCCCGAAGAAGTAAGGGATCTCTCGATAATCGGACACGTCCATCATGACCAGATCGCCTTGCTTCCCCACCTCCAGGGAACCGACGCGATTTCCTCGTTTCACGGCATGCGCCCCATTGATCGTGGCCGCGACAATGGCTTCTGCCGGGCTCATGTGCATATAGGAGCAGGCGAGCGAGAGGATCAGTTGCATATTCAGTGTTGGAGAACTGCCCGGGTTAAAATTTGTCGCTAAGGCAACGGGAACACCGCCGTCAATCAGTTGCCTGGCTGGAGGATATCGCGTAGCACCGAGGTGCAGGTTCGTTCCCGGCAGGAGAGTAGCTATCGTTCCGCTCGTGTTCATCCGTTCGATATCAGCCGCCTTGACATGATCAAGATGGTCGACTGACACTGCACCGAGACCGGCCGCGAGAGAAGCTGAGCCGGAATGCGTGAGCTGCTCGCTATGGCATTTTAAGGCGAGTCCGGCGCGTGAGGCGGCCTTCAGAAGCTGCGCTGTCTCCGACACCGAGAAATAGCCGCGATCGCAAAAGACATCGCAAAACTCCGCCAGGCCTTCTCGTGCCACATAGGGAATCAGTTCTCGCACGACGCACCGAAGAAATTCCGGCCGCCGGGTTGTCAATCGAGGAGGCACATCATGAAGCAGCAGCGTGGCCACCATCTCCAGATCGAAACGACTGGCGGCAACCCGAATCGCCTGTAGTATTTTGAGTTCTTGGCTGAATTCAAGCCCATACCCGCTTTTGGCCTCAATGGTGGTCGTCCCATATTCAAGAAATTGCTGAGCCGTCTGCTGTAACTGTTTAACCAATCCTGGAAGACGAGCCGCTCGCATGCGTTTCGCACTCGCTTGGATACCGCCGCCCGCTTTCGCGATGTCCTCATAGGTCGCTCCCTGAATGCGGAGGACATATTCGCCGACGCGAGATCCTGCAAATAGGGCGTGCGTGTGTGAGTCGACAAAGCCCGGCATCACGACACGGCCTTTCGCATCCAGCGTCGTCGCATGTCGCGCCTGTGGATCTTTGCGAACTCGGTGTGCAGGTCCGATAGACGAGATCATGCCGTTTCGAATAAGCACCGCTCCATTTTGAATCGATCTCAATTTCCCCATCTCGCGTCTCCGGCGCGGACCGGGCTCGCCTTGTAACGTCAGGAGCTGCCCGCAGTTGTCGATGAGCAAGGGCTTTTCCTGGATCGGCATAGGAGTCTTGTGTATGGGGAAGGGCAGAGAGGTACCGTAATGACATCACCAGGTGAAGTCAAGACAAGGAGCGGCACGCCGACTTACGCCGCATGCCGAACCGGCGCATAACCGGATGGTTAAGCCGTCACCTGGAGGCGGCCAAGGCGCATGCTGCACATCCTTCGATGGTGCATCGCCAATCAAGACCAGGATAGGGGATGGGAGGAGACGTGTGATCGGCCGGACGATATCGGTGATACCAGCCGTGTTCGAGCTCATAGGCCTGTTCGGCTGTCGAGGTCGTGGTAAACCAAAAATATCGATACTCGGACTCTCGTGCCATCAGCCGAATGGCGGCCGCTACATCTTGCGCACTGGATCCAACCCTATCGGCTGACCTGCCGTTGCGAGAGAGAATGAACGCGCCTGCTGATTTTTCCCGAAGAAAGAGGTGGAGATATTTGAGGGTGAATGGTCCCGACATCTGTCCCTCCTTAGGTGTGAATAGAACACGGCTACATGGTGACCGGTTCTTCCCGGACAACGGCAATCTTCGAGAGCGTGGCCAAGAGCAGAAGGGAGCTTGGGATCGGAATGTCTGCCGGCACATACAGGACGGCGCGTCTGGCTTGAAACCGTATCAACGCATGGCGCAAGCAAGTGAGATCCGATAGGGTCAAGGCGATTCGCTTCCAATTGAACAGAACGACTCGCTCAAGCGGTGACTGCACGAGCATCCCGTGATAGAGGCCGTCTCCGACGATCGACTCAAACCGAACCGCTTCGGCAGCGCGAGGTGTGACCATGCGCGGCGACTGGTCGGCGAGAAAGGCCCTTACGTTCATAAGTCAACCTCCTAAAAGAAGATTGATGCCTGAACCGCTAGTGGTTGGGACGAGAAATAGTTGCAGAAGGCCGAAACGTAGGACGGATGTTGAATAGCTATTGCAGCGATGGAGATTAGAATGATTCTCCCCCTTCGGTTGGAACGCTATATCAGTGAGGATAGGTCGTGTCAAGGAAAAAATACAAAATACAGGATGGCCAAGCCAGATGGACCCTTTATATTGTGGATAAGTGTGGTGAAACTTGCTTGGTATGGTCTTCGAAAGCTGTGGATAAGCTGAGAAATAGCGGCCCACTGTATATGTTCTTTCATTTAACGCAATTGCCTTTAAGTATCGTTTTGAATTGACGGGGTCATCTACTCGGCACATACTTTTGTTCTTTTATTGCCCCCATATTGCCTTAAGGAGAGTGCTATGAGACATGCCGCTTCATTCATGCTCTTCTGTGTGGTGTATCTCACGATGGTCATTGGATGCGTCAGTAAATCCACTCATTTGGATACTGTCGCGCAACTTGAGGAAGCCCGAAAAGTCGGACTCAAGAACGCCGACGCGCTGGAAGCATTTAAAAAGCAGGCGGCGGCTGATGCGGAATCCAAGGTGCGGCAGCTCAGTCAGCAGATCAACGGTCTCAATCAGGAGAAGACACGCCTAGCCGCAGAGTTAAGCAAAGCGCAGGAGGAGCTCGCCCGTGAGCAGCAAGACCGACAGTCTGCGCAGCGTGAGGTGGGAAGTGAGCGTGATCGCCAGCAGAATTTGGCCAAGCAGTTTGAGCAGACGCAGGCGGAACATCAACGGCTGGGCCAGACGAATGCCGAATTGGATCAAGAGCGAAACCGGTTGCAGAGTACCGCCGATGCGTTACACGGACAAGTAGACGACTTGCGTCAGCAGATCGCTTCCACAAAATCTGAATTAGTGGATGCCGATGCCCGCCATGCGGCTCTCCAAAACGAGAAGGACCAGCTTGCGGTGGACTTGGAGAGCGCCCGCAACCGTGGAAAGGAATTATCTGATCAGTTGACAGCCCAGCAACAGACCGCCGGCACCCTCCGCGAAGATAAAGAACGACTGCTTGCCGCGATCACCGCCGCGCAGGAAGAACTGACCCGCTTGCAGAAACGCAACGGGGACGTAGAATCGCAGCTCACCAAGCAGCTCTCTGACCGCGATCAGGAAATTACTCAGCTCAAGCAGATGGCGGCCGATCGTGATGCGCTGAAGGGCCAAGTGGCGACGCTTTCAGACGACATCGAACAGCATCGCCAACGGACTGCGGCGGTCAGCGATAATCTCGACGCGCTGAAAGCCGAAGCAGAACGTCACAGGCAAGAGCGCGATCGCTTAGCGGCCGATCTTCAGCAGCATCAAAAGCAGCTTGCTGACCGCGCACAGGAAATTGATCAACTGAAGCAGGCGGCCGCTGATCGGGATGCGCTGAAGGGGCAAGTGGGGACGCTCTCAAACGATCTTGAACAGCATCGCCAACAAGCCGCGACG
>DATEPO010000447.1:0-4853 GCA_035273145.1 Nitrospiraceae bacterium | reverse complement strand
TCTAAATACAGAATGCTTTGCAGGCGAAGGCTCAGCATCAAGCCGAGATAATTCAGGAGCACCCCGGCGGCCACGATGACCGTCAGTTCATGCAGCAGCAGGTAGGATGAGACATTGAAGAGTTTCCACGACTGAGTGCGCCGTGGGCGCGGCTCCTGCGTGACTGTCCGCGCGGCGCGTGTGATTCCCTCTTCCGGTTCTTCTCCTGGGCGAAAGCGCTGTCTGAGGTCGAGCAGCTTCTCCATGATCGACAAGACGGCCGCCACAAAGCCCGCGATCGTCCCCGCCAATAGAAGGGCATCCTTTTCCATTCCAGCCTCCCCGATCCCGATCATCACTTCGCCGAGTGCAGAAGTGGCAGCATCAAGTTTACCCCGGAACCGGAAAGCTCGCTAGAAAGACGGCGGGTCGCGAGCTTACGAAATGCAGCATGATTTCTATACATTGATGGACTATAGCCGAACGTACAGTGCACTAGCGGCTAGTGGACCAGCAGCGGCAGGACGTATGGGAAGGATTACCAGCGGAGACGATTCAACGACTCCATGCTCTCAGTCGCTTTGTGAGTCGGTCATACCGCTCGCGTCCGGCTCGTCACGTAAATCACTTTCGTAGCCCGGCATATCTTTCGCCTCGCTCTTTTAAGCCGGCGCTGTTTTGCCGAAGTCCGTCACAAGTTCGGCCAGCCCCAGATTGGCTAATCGAATCACGCGTTGGAAGTGAGACCACTGTTCACCATCGTGCGGGGCCGCCGCTTCCTCCAAGAGGAGACGGGCCTTCTCCGCATCCGGAGGATCGGCACGGGTCAGTGGCATTTCCGGCGATCGTTTAAGAAGCGTGGACCAGGCAGTCTTCAGACTGGCGGTAATGACGGGCTGGGAAAGATCGAGGGCCACACTGGTTTGAGCGACCAGGTCATCATACGCCTGTCTTGTTTCTGGAGAGGATGGCGCTAAGCGGTTCTTGGCAAACGCATTCGCCAAATGAATCGTGCCATGCAGACGCTGCTCCGCTGTCCAGGCCTGCGGCTGATGCCAGTCCAACGGGACAGTAAAAAACTCCGTTGGCAGCCCATTCAACTCGCAAAAGACTTTGATGACTTGAGAGGGACTAAGGCCTGTGGCCTCCGCATGGGCTTGCTCATAACTCTTGCCACGGCTGATGACGAGAGCCTGAATCTGGGCATACAGATCCGGAGCGTGCAAGGCCAATGTCAGTTCATCAATCGTATGCAGCAGCGCGCGCGTAAAGCCTTCTTCGCTGTCCGGAAGATTTTGAGCAAAATCTGAATTGATCGGCATGATGGGCCGCCAGCACCGCCTTGGTTAGAAGATGTTTCAAATGAACGCTCTTGGGGAGACGCTTTTCGGCGACATCGGCCACCTCAGCCGCGATCGCCAGATCGCGAATCGCCTCATAGCCGACGATGAGGACGCTGCGAGTGATCGAGGTAATCGGACGCGATCCCGTGTTGAGCCTATTGGCCGCATGCAGCACGATCGCCGTAAAGCCTTGATCATGAAGAATGAGACTCGCTAAGTCGGCGATGCTGGTCTGCGTCGTGAGATATTCGATCCGCCGAAGCGTATCGCCCAAAATCGGATAGGAGCGGTGCATGACCTCTGCGCGCAAATGCACGAGTAATGCGGAGCCGGTCGGGGAGCGGGCAATCATGAGTTCCACACCTAGGCGTTGCGACAAATCGTCAAGGGAGTCCGCTACCATAGGATCTAGCGGTGAAGCTAGGATCACTACATATCGCAATGGGCAAGAGAGCGGGTAGAGCCGGATGGCAGCAGCGGATGCGAAATAGTGCTCTATCCGAATATTGCTCGTCTGTATGGGAACAACACACCAAGGAGCGATGACAGGCGCGCTTGACGAGTCGAATTAGGCCGTCGATCGACGGTCTCGGCCCAGGTGGAGACGATGCACAATCTCCGCCCCAAAGAGAAACAGTGTGGCCGAATAATAAATCCACAGCAGAAACAGGACGACGAACAAGAGGGAGCCATACAGCCGACTGTACACCGCCAATGTCGTCACATAGTTGCTGAAGAGATGCTTGGCCATCTCCCAGAGAATCGCCAAGATCAGGCCACCCGTGAAGGCATGGCGCCAAGCAGGGCGCCGTTGGGGCAAATAGCGATACAGACCTGCGACGGCAAGAAGCACGATGGCGAAAGGAAGGAGATAGGAGAGGAGAAACCGATAGGCGACGACAGCCGCAAGGTCCAACTTTCCGATGCGCGGGGCATAGAAGACCAACAATCCCAATATCTGAGTGACTAAATAGGACAAGAGCAGCAGTACCCCTACCAATCCGACCAGGGCCGCCGACATGGCGGCCGAGAGAAGCGGATGGCGTGTGCGCTGCGTTCCAAAGACGACGTTGACGGCATAGTCCATCTCATAGAACACCTGCATGCCGAACCAGATCGCTGTCACGACGATGACCCATCGAACCGCTTCGATGCCCGCTACGCGCTTGATCTCTTCGGCGAGATCGGGGCCGAGGGCCGGAAGAAAACCGTTGAGGAAGTTCAGCATCAGCTCATGTCCGACCGGCTGCCGCAGCACGGTGCTCAGTCCATAGAGCAGGACAAAGATGAGCGGAAAAAAGGAGAGCAGTGAAAAGTACGCCAGAGAAGCGGCGAGACTCGTACAGCCATGGCGCCGAAAGTCTGAGGCGGCCCCGCGGATCAGTCGGAAGACGGCAATCATCTGGGCTGGGAGGCTAGCGATTCATCGCCAAAAGATCAAGGCAAACCCGTATCTGCTGGCATTCACCGCCACTATTTGTTGAGACAGGACACTATATGAGTATCGGGGCGCTCATATCTTAAAAACTATGCAGTCACATAGGATGCTAGCGAGTCGGCATATTTCAATGGCGATACGATCGCGCTCGTTCGAGCGAAGCACCAGGAAGAATATGTCTTGGTCTGGTAAAGTTCCGGCATGACCGCGTTACCGATCCAGTCGGTCTTGGCTCAATTGCAGAAGATACTTCGGGATGGGCAGCATGCCGTGCTGATCGCGCCACCCGGCGCCGGCAAGACGACAGTTGTTCCACTCGCCCTTCTCGATGAACCATGGCTGCAAGACCGGCGTATCATGATGTTGGAACCGCGTCGCGTGGCAGCCCGGGCGGCAGCGCGCCGGATGGCCACGATGCTTGGCGAGTCGGTTGGGGAGACGGTCGGCTATCGCATTCGCTTCGAGACGAAAGTCGGCGCGAAGACCTGGATCGAAGTCGTCACGGAAGGCATTCTCGCTCGACTCCTGCAGCATGATCCCTCGCTGAGTGGATACGGACTCGTGATCTTCGACGAATTTCATGAACGAAGTCTCCATGCGGATTTGGCATTGGCCTTGACGCTGGATGCGCAACGAGCCCTTCGGAACGACCTGCGCATCTTGGTTATGTCGGCCACACTGGATTGTGTGTCGGTTGCCGAATTATTGAGTGATGCTCCGGTCGTTTCCTGCCAAGGGCGGCTCTTTCCTGTCGACACGCAGTATCTCGATCGTCCGCGCTCGATGCCGGTGGATCAAGCGGTTGCGCAGATGATTCAGAAAGTCCTGACGCTGAAGTCGGGTAGTCTGCTGGTCTTCCTGCCCGGCATGGCCGAGATTCGGCGGGTGGAGCGACGATTGCTGCAATCCGGCCTTGGTTCGGATGTGCTGCTCGCACCGCTGCATGGAGATCTGCCGCAGCAGGCCCAGGATGTGGCGATTGCGCCGCCGGCGACAGGGAAGCGCAAGATCGTGCTCTCCACAGCGATTGCGGAGACGAGCTTGACGATCGAGGGTATCCGCGTCGTTATTGATTCAGGATTGATGCGGGTACCCCGTTTCGATCCGAGGACCGGTCTCACTCGCCTGGACACGATTAAGATCACGCAGGATTCGGCGGAGCAGCGACGTGGCCGGGCAGGCCGGCTGGAGCCGGGCGCATGTTATCGGCTTTGGACCGCGGCTGAACATACAACACTGTTGCCACGGCGGCCGCCGGAAATACTCGATGCCGACCTGGCGCCGCTCATGTTGGAATTAGCAGCCTGGGGCACGGGAGATCCGCGTGACCTGTCCTGGCTCGATTCACCACCCGTCGGTGCGTTGGCTCAGGCCAAGGAGCTGCTTATCCAATTGAGCTTGCTCGACGAGGCAGGCAAGATCACAGAGCACGGACGACGAGCGGCTGATGTTCCACTTCATCCCCGACTGGCACATATGGTGCTGAAAACTATTCCGCTCGGATTGGGACATCTTGCGTGTGAAGTGGCGGCCCTATTAGGAGAGCGCGATATTCTCCGAGGACCGTCCGGTTGGCGAAATGCCGATCTGCGGGTGCGGCTCGATGCGCTTCATGAATTTCAGGCGAGAGGCCAGGGGCGAGGGACAACGGGAGGGAATGCTTGGCAGAGCGAGGGAGTGACGGTGGATCGGGCGGTTGCACAGCGGGTCGTGCGAGCCACGCAACAGATACAACCATACGTAGATCGTAATTCGGCACACGGTAGTCGGCAGAACTCGCACGATAGGCACGGCTTCGATGAGCTCGGTATCTTGCTCGCGTGCGCTTATCCGGATCGGATTGCGAAACGGCAACCGGGTACGGCCGGTCGTTATTTACTGGCTAATGGCCGAGGCGCCGGCTTTTCGGAGCACGAGCCGATTTCGTCCGAAGGCTATCTCGTCATTGCCGATCTTGAAGGTGGGATCGAATGGGCGCGTATCTTCTTGGCCGCGCCAATCAATCCATCCGATCTTGAAAACCACAGTGCCGATCAAATTCGGGAGATAGAGAGGGTCGAATGGAACGATGAGGCGAAGGTAGTGCGCGCGCG
>DATEPO010000446.1:0-2383 GCA_035273145.1 Nitrospiraceae bacterium | reverse complement strand
ATCAGTTGATCGCCGGACTTAATCCCGTGACTCAGATCAGCGGCAGGCACGCCGTTCTTCTATATGCGTACTTCGCTGTAGGGATTTTCAGCGCCATGCTCATGGAATACGAGGTTCACTTTTACTCCTCGGGCGCGATTGAGGAGGAATGGAAGGTGAAAGATCTCCGCGAAAACTTCATGGTCGCCGCGTTCGGATCGATTCTCGGCTCGCTCCTCACCGTCGCACTGATGATGCTGGGCGCGATACTTTTCCTGCCACGGCAGGTTTTTCCCGAATTGCTCAGCACGGCCATTATGGGTGGAGCTTTTCCCTTCGCCGGCAAGGCTCTCATTATCGCGCTTCTCGGGGCGATTGCCTGCATCGGCGGGGCGGCCATTGAGACTGCTCTTTCGGGGGCTTACAACGTCTGCCAGTTCTATGACTTCGAATGGGGAAAAAATCGTCCAGCCAAAGACGTTCCCGTCTTCACGGCGGGATGGGCTGGAATGCTCGCCCTTGCTCTCATCATTGCCGTGACTGGGGTGCGGCCGCTCACCCTGGTGAACATTTCCATAATCTTCGGTATGGTCGTCATGCCCCTCACTTACTACCCTATTCTGCGAACGGCGGCCGACCGGAACATAATGGGAAAACACGTGAACAGCAAGATGGTGAGCTTTCTCGGCCTAATTTTTCTCGTGCTCATTACGGCGGCTGCCGCTGCCGCCATCCCGCTTATGGTATTAACGCACGGCGGCCAGCCCTGAACCCGAGTGTGACAGGGTGAGGCACGGCCGCTCGGTCGTTCCGGAGTCAAAGCTACGGTCCCCAGGGGAGTTTCAGCCGATTAGTAAGATAGAGGCAGAAGCGGCGGACGATTCAAAGCAGATCCGAGCGCAGTTTCCCATGACGACAACCGGCCCAATTCTGACTATTGACGAATACCTTCGGGATCGGCTTATGCCAGTGGAAGGGGCAATTCCGCACCTTCCGGGTATCGAGATGTTTGGCAACTCGATTCCTGCCGAGACGGTCGGCGGCGATCTCTTTGAGTACATCAATTTCCAGCAGCGATACGACATCGACGCGCGCATCGAGCGAGCTCAACGGCTGTCGAAAGAATTCCTTACTCGGCTCCCTGAAGGCGCTCCGCTGCGCAATCTGGTCGACGATCAGGTGCAGTGGCTCAGGACCATCCCTGGTTACCGGCCCGGGATGGAGGAAGAGTATCGATTCGCGAGGAGCGCCGAGCAGGTCCGGGTTGCGGAAGAACTGCGGGATCTTCGTTCGACCGCGGGTGTTCTGGTCGTGGATGCACAGGGACACGGAATCATCGCCGCCAAGATCGCCTCCACGGTGCACGATACATTCCATGCCTTAATGCTCACAGAACTGGATCGATATGGCAGAACAACCCCCATGCTGCTCGAAAATCTGAATCTGCGCCTGGCGCAGTCAGTAACCGCGCGCAACGCATTAGGGATTATTGAGAAGGAAGCCGCGCGCGAAATCGCGACCATGATATACGGCGAAGTGCGCCCCGGCGGTCACTTTCGCTTTGCGAATTTCGGGCATCCTCCGCCACTGGTATTCTCGGCCGAGTATCGCCGATTCATGGCCATCAATGAAAGCCGCATGGTGCAGTTCCTTCCGCTCGGCCTGCAGATCGCCGCAGATCATCCGGATCGCAAGAAGTACTTCTCCCTGAATTTCCGGCAGGCAGAGCTGAATTCTTCGAATCTCGGAGAGATCACGCTGATGAGTCCGGGAGATATTCTTGTTCTCTATACCGATGGCCTTTACGACGGCAGCGACAGCCAGGAGCGCGATCAACTGCAAGCTGTTATGTGCGAACATTATTTACGGCCGGCCAGAGAGATCTGCGATGCGTTGCTGGGTTATGCAGTAAACCGCGATGAGCGGCTCCGCGAAAGCGGCAACCTCGACCTGATTGACGATAAGACAATTGTTGTTGTCAAACGGACTTAAGTCGCAACGCTCTGCCGAAGCGTCGCTCGTGTTGGCCGCCATCGGTTTATTTGATGCCTGCGAACTGCTCGCTTTTGCCGATGACCAGGATCTGGAACGAGTGAGGAATCATGGGCGGACGTGGCCTGCGCATCCACGCGGGCGCATTCGCCGGCACGTTCGCCAGAGGCGTCTTCGGCATCGGCCCGAATTCCGAAGTGATGGTGTAGAGATTGCCCGTTTTCGGGTCCAGCGTGTGTGTCCTGGCACCCATTGGCGTGTCTACCGTTTGCTCCACATGGAAGCTCGTCGGCGAATCCTCCTTGATGATGGTCATCGTTCCATCGCCCTGCGAACTGGCCGCCTCCATGGTTGCCGGATTGAACGTGACGCCGTCGCAGCCCTCGCCCGTGGGAAGGTCGGTGATGATGTG
>DATEPO010000445.1:0-10685 GCA_035273145.1 Nitrospiraceae bacterium | reverse complement strand
CCAAGCGCTCTTGGCTCGACGGCGAACGCTGCATGTCCATGTGCTCATCTGGGATTTTCACCTGGTCTATGCTTTTGAACGCGAATGGTGGCCCGTGTCCGCACTTCGAGCACACCGCCGCTTGCACTTCCGAATGGACGGCACGCATCCCGTCGGCGCCTCTCACCATCAGAAAGTCGTCGTCGTGGACGATGCGGTCGCCTTCGTCGGCGGTTTGGACCTCGCCCAATGCCGTTGGGATACGCCCGAGCACCGGGCCAACCATCCACTGCGTGTCTTTCCTGACGGCCGGCCATGTCGCCCGTTCCATGATGTCCAAATGATGGTGGACGGCAAGGCTGCCGCCTCGTTAGGCGATTTATGCCGGACACGCTGGACCAGAGCCGCGGGGAAACGACTCCCTTCGCCGCCATACCCCATACGTCATGTGCCGTGGCCGCCACGGATCGAGCCCGACATGGAAATGGTGCAGGTGGGCATTTCCCTCACCGAACCGGCATACGTAGACCGCCATGAAGTCCGGCAAGTCGAACGGCTGTACCTGGATGCGATCCGGGCGGCACGCCGGCACATTTACATTGAGACGCAATACCTGACGTCAAGCACGCTGGGAGCGGCCTTGCTTGAACGGTTGCACGATCCGGGTGGCCCGGAGATCGTCATCATTCTGCATCCAAACAGTGATGGCTGGTTGGAGCAGTATACGATGGATGTGCTCCGCGGACGGGTGCTGAGACGGCTCCGCGTCGGAGATACCTATACACGCCTGGGTCTGTACTATCCGCGTATTCCCGGCCTAGGCGCACAATGCATCAGCCTGCACAGCAAGGTGTTGATCGTCGATGACGACTTTGTTCGGATCGGATCGTCGAACCTCAGCAATCGCTCGATGGGATTCGATACGGAATGCGATTTGGCCGTAGAAGCGTGTGGTGACCCGGCCGTCCAACGTGGTATTGCGAACCTGCGTCATCGCTTATTGGGCGAGCATTTAGGGAAGTCCCCGGAAACCGTTGCGGAACACACGTCTCGTGGCGGTTCCCTCATCGAAGCCATCGAGAGTCTGCAGGGCGGTGAGCGCACCTTGCAGGTGTTCGACAGCCAGATCCCGCCTGACGTGGATGCCTGGATTCCGGATTCCGAGCTGATCGATCCCGACCGGCCGTTGAGTTCCGAGGTCGTCACCGATCATCTCGTTCCCGAGGAGCACCGCACACCGGCTCGACGGCATCTCCTGCTCGGGGCTTCGACGCTCCTGGCATTTCTCGCCTTAGCGGCCGCCTGGCGCTGGACTGCGTTGCGCGACTGGCTGGATGTCTCCGCGCTCGTCGACTACTTGCAGAGTTTCAACGACAATGCCGTGGCTCCCTTCGTGATGATCGGGGGCTTTCTCCTGGGAGGCCTCATCGTGGCGCCCGTCACGGTGCTGATTGCCGTGTCCGTGCTCGCGTTCGGACCGTTGTTTGGATTTGTCTATTCGTTCATCGGCATGACGCTCAGCGCGTTGCTGACATTCGGTGTCGGGCATGTGTTGGGCCATGAAACGGTGCGCCGGCTCGCGGGCTCACGGCTGAACAAGATCAGCCGGCGACTGGCGCAAAAGGGTATCGTCGCGATCATCGCGGTACGGGTCATTCCCGTCGCGCCGTTCTCACTGATTAACTTAGTCGCCGGCGCTTCCCACATTCGTGTTCGCCATTTTTTTATCGGCACGCTGATCGGAGAATTGCCCGGGCTCTTAGGCGTGTCCATCTTCGTCGATCAAATCGGCGAAGCGGTCCGGCATCCGGGGCCGGGAAGCATTATCGCGCTCGCCGTCGCGGCCGCTCTCATCGTTCTCGGCGTCGTGGGATTGCGCCGCTGGCTGGGCGAAGACGCGAAACGCTCATCGTGAAACGCGAAAGGCTGGAGGAAGCGTTCTGTCGCCATCGTGAAGAATTCCGGCCCCATCTTACGAAGGGGGTGACCGAAGACCGATGGTATTCGGCAGGCCGGCTGATACAGTAGAGCATCGGATGAAACTGACCTTCTCGACTTATAACATTCATCGCTGCACGGGATGGGATGGACGGTACGATCCCGAGCGTATCATCGGCGTCTTACGCGAGTTGGATGCCGACGTGATCGGCTTGCAGGAAGTCAATTCACGTGACCATAAGGGACTGGAACTCCTGAACTGGTTCGCTGAAGAGACGAAGCTCCGAGCGATCGCCGGTCCCACGCTGCTCCATCATGCCGGGCACTATGGCAATGCGGTGTTGACGCGCTGCACGGAGCAAGAGGTCCGGCGTATTGATCTCAGCCAGCCGGGACGCGAACCCCGGGGAGCGATCGACCTGGATATCCAATGTGAGCATGATCACCTCCAAGTCATCGCGACCCATTTGGGACTGAAACCATCTGAGCGCCGTATCCAAGTCCAACAGTTGCTGAAGCGCTTCGGGACCAAACATTGCATTCTGATGGGCGACCTCAATGAATGGTTCTTATGGGGACGTCCGCTTCGGTGGATACACCGAATCTTTGGCGACGCGCCCGCGTTGCCGACGTTTCCGGCCATGTGCCCGGTCTTTGCGCTGGACCGAATTTGGGTTCGGCCTCCGGGCACGCTCGTCCGAATGGACGTGCATCGAAGCGCGCTGGCGCGGCGCGCCTCGGATCATCTACCGCTCAAGGCACTCATCGATTTGTAGGGAGTGCGGGTTGCGCGTGAGTCGCTTAAAGGAGGAGTCGTATGGAAGAGAAGTCTATCGCCCATCCAGGGCCTCCGTCATTGCCGCCGCTTACTCCACCGCCCGAACGGGCTGGGATCTACAAAATTTTTCATCCGACAGACCTGTCGGCGGCCAGCGACATCGCGTTTGCCCATGCCTTAAAGCTGGCATTGGCGGCTCATGGGGAACTTCGCATCATGCACGTCGATCCCGATATCCCGGAAACAGACTGGTCCGGCCTTCCCAGAGTGCGCGACACATTAGCCCAATGGGGTATCCTTCCGCCAGGCAGCTCAAAGGGAGACGTCGAGCGGCTGGGCCTGCACATCGAAAAGATTCTGGCCTTTCACGAAGAGCCGACACGATCGCTGGAGCAGCACCTCAAGCGGCATCCGGCGAACCTTCTTGTACTCGCCACGCATCAGCCCGACGTCCTGGAACGGCTGATGACCAAGACCGTGGCCGAGCCATTGGCACGTCACACCCGAATCCCAACGCTCTTTATCCCGGATGGCACACAGGGCTTTGTGAGTCTGAATGACGGACAGGTGCAGCTGCAAAATATTGTCATTCCGATCAGCCATGCGCCGTCTCCGCAAGCGGCGATTCAGGCTGCCATGCGACTCGCACACGATCTCCAGTCACCGCTCATGACCATCACGCTTCTGTATGTCGGTTCGCAGGACGATATGCCGATCGTGGACCGTATCGATCAACCTGGATGGACATGGCGGACGACCGTGCGCTCCGGCGACATTGTCGACGCCATTACAGCCGATTCAGAGACGGCGGACCTTGTCATCATGGCGACAGAAGGACCGCATGGCCTTCTCGATGCACTGCGGGGCTCAACCACGGAACGAGTGCTCCGGCAAGTGCGATGCCCGCTTCTCGCCATCCCGGTCGACTAGCGAGGCAGCATGTGGAAAAAGGCCTCCGGTTTTGTTCTCGCTTGGCTCAGAGACTCAACGTACTGGAAGTAGGCCTCGCCTCTTGGCTCACGGCGGCGAGCCGAGGCGGCTTACAGCTATGATGATTATTATAGGGATGGTCCGACATCAACCTCCGTGAGACGCCGCTGACAGAAGAGGCCTCGTACGTAGTACAAGAGCACAACAAAAGGTTCGAGGTTGGAGAAAGAGGTGTGGCGAATGAAACATGGCTTGAAATTATTGGGGGGGGCGGTCCTTGGAGGAGCGGCGGCCTATCTTCTGGATCAAACGCGCGGCCCGCATCGTCGTGCTTCGCTGATGCAAGGAGAGTGGCCTCTTGCTGTGCGTGTCGCGGCCGGCGCGATCGGAAGCGCCCTGGCCTGGCATGGGACAAGTCGTCGCCTTATTCCCGGTGTTCCTTTGGCACTGATGGGATTTGGACTGCTTGGACGCGCTCTGGTAAACGGCGAACTGCCGCCATGGATGGATACCGAAGCACGGTCCTCAGTCCAAGGTCAGACAGTAAAGAGAACCATGACGATCGAGGCTCCAATCGATCGCGTCTTTGATTTTTGGCGGCACTATGATGAGACCTTGCCTCATTGCCTCACGCGAGTGAAACACATCACCACGATGGGCGGAGGGCGCGCGCGATGGGTCTTAGACGGTCCGGGCCCCGCCGATGTGATATGGACCACGGTTGTGACTCGATGCCGTCCGAATAAGGAATTGGCCTGGGAAACAGAACGAGGCTCTGCCGCCCAACATACCGGACGTGCAAAGTTTCACGAGAATGGAGACGGGACAACGACCGTGCGCCTGCAGATCACTTATGATCCCTTAGCCGGCGCGCTCCTTCGGACGATGGCCGTCGCGTTGGGGACGGACCAATCAACTCTCTTCGATGACGACCTCAACCGGATAAAGAAGGCCATCGAAAACGGAGCCGCTTCGAATCATCCGCAGACCACAAAGCCTGTATCGTGATGAGCCCATGCAAGCCGCATCATCTCATCAGATAAGACTGGACGAGTCCATCAACACGGTTTGCTCGGAATCACTCTCTGTGCTTCACTCGGGTTACTGATCTTCTCGTTGGCTTTGCCGACTTCCGCCAGCAGCGGGTCCGGTTGTATGATCGCTTGGTATTCTTCTTCCCGCTCGAGCTGAGAGTCGCTCTCTTCGTCCTTCTGATCTTCCCGCCGATCTCGTTGCGTTTCCCGCTGTTCCATAGAAAGACTCCCGGTAAGGCCGCTCACGTCATAGGTTTGCCGAGGTGCTGTCGATACCAGTCCGCCGCGAGATGGGCGACGGTCTCCAAAGCTCCCGGCTCTTCAAAGAGATGGGTCGCGCCGGGCACGATGTCGAATTTCTTGTCACACTGGAGCGCTTCAAAGGCCTGCCGGTTTAACTCGATCACGGGCGCATCGTCACCTCCCACAATCAGCAACGTCGGAGCCTGCACGCGAGGCAACGACGACGTGGCCATGTCAGGTCGCCCACCGCGAGAAACTACTGCACGGACATGCTCAGGGCGCGCCGCCGCCGCGATCAAGGCCGCCGCACTGCCTGTGCTGGCGCCAAAATAGCCGAGCGAAAGAGCGCCCAGGTCGGGATGCGCGCTCTGCCACTCGGTCAGTCCGATCAGGCGTTCCGCAAGCAGTTCGATATTGAACCGAAACTCGCCGGTGTGGAGATCGATGCGCTCTTCTCGCGTCGTGAGCAGATCGACCAACAGTGTCGCCAGTCCTGACCCATTATAGGAGGCCCGCGACATACCGATTGCGTGGACTAAGACGGCTGCTCCCGCTGCCGTGGGCGAACAGAACGAGCCCGGTGGCATGTTCTGGTATAGCCAAATCTCCAACCAAATCGGCCCGACCAAGCAGGATTTGAACACTCCGTTCCTGAACGCCGGCGCGTTGTGGCTTCGGCTCTTGAGAGCCGGTGTAGACAAGTCCTTTTTCCGGTATCGGCATGAAAGACCTTCTTCAACCCCGAACCTCGAACCTTCCCTTTATCTACATCCCCGTCGGATACGTCTCCGGAGCATCCTCGGTCGTCCACCCGCTGGGCTGATCCAACGGTTCGACGGCATGCGTCTCATCGAAATGCAGCATCGCGTCGAACTGTTCCGGTAAGCGTGCATAAAAATAATGGCTGAGACGCTCGGTCTTCGGCAGATAGATGACGCCGATCGCACGTTCGAGTCGGCGATCGCGTAATTCCTCGACGATGCGAGCCTCTTTCCAGGTCAATAGAAAGCGCGGGATGCCGACCTGATGAAACAGGGCTTCATAGCTCTCGGCAAGGGCCGGCTGCACCGTTTTCCTCTCGATCGGGCCATCCCAATCAGAGGCGGCCGTCACCGTTCCGCGATAGGTGCTGAATCCGATAAGGACCGCTTCACGCCCATAGCGCTCGCGGACGAGTTGCCCGACATTCAGCTCTCCGCGCTCGCCCATTTGGGTCGCGCGCGCATCGCCGAGATGTGAATTATGCTCCCACACCACGATTTTCGGTCGCGGCTGTCGCCTCGAGAGATGGGCCACCAAAGCATTCAGTGTCTCGGCCATGTGCTGATCGCGCTGGTTCCAGGACGAGATACGGCCCTGAAACATGGAGCGGTAATATCGCTCGGCATTCCTCACCAGACGCGCGTTCTGTTCGGCAAAAAAGAACTCGTCTTCGGCCACGAATCCGTCACGTCTGAGATACTCCTCGGCGCGGCGTTGCAGCTCTCTGAGCTGGGCGATCACTTCATCTTCGCAGGTCTTCGTCAACCCGAACCCCGCGGCATAGCCATAACGCTGCGTGTCTTCGCCATAATGATCGAAGCAGCCATAACGCAAACGGGCGCGCCGTGCCGCGTCCGGATCGATATGATCCAGGTATCCCAACACGGCCGCCATGGACGCATGTAGGCTGTACAGGTCGACTCCATAGAAGCCGACCTTCGGTGTGCCGGACGGCTGAGCTTCGTTGTGGGCGCGCAGCCATGTGATAAAATTGAGGATCTCGCGGTTCCGCCACATCCAGATAGGAAAGCGTTTAAAATCACCCAGCGCCGCGCGGCCGTCGGCATCGAGGCTTCGTCCAAGCACATAGCGGTTTACGCGATACGCATCCGGCCAATCAGCCTCGACGGCAACCGCCGTGAAGCCCTTTTCCCGGATCAGCCGTCTCGTGATCTGAGCGCGCTCGCGATAAAACTCTCGTGTCCCATGAGAGGCTTCTCCGAGTAAGACGACCTGGGCGTCTCCGATCAGATCCATTACGGGATCATAATCTGCCTGAACGCCATGAAGCGGATACACCACTTCTTGGAGGAGTTCCGTGATTCGGCTGACCGGGAGGCTTTTCATAGCATCCGTTACCGAGAGATCACTAATTGAGCAATGAAGTAATTGGACGCCGGAAAGGAGGTCCTTCGGTAATTACTCGATTACTGACTTCCTGAATCACTCATGTACTTCCATTCGGCGCGGCCTGCGCCAACAAATCCCGCACTTCTTCATCGGTCGTCTGCGAAAAATCCTCGTACCACTGCCCGACCCCATAAAACGGCGTCGGGGTCGTGGCGCAGACCATTTCATCCACCTCGGTTTTCAATTCTTCACAGGTTTCAGGCGCCGCCGTTGGAACGGCGACGACGATTCGCGCCGGACCTCTCCTCCGCAAGGCAGCCACAGCCGCTCGCATCGTGGAGCCGGTCGCGAGCCCATCGTCCACGAGAATCACGGTCCGGCCTTCGACGCTCGTCGATTCCCGGCTGCCGCGATACGCATGCTCGCGCCGACTCAATTCCTGATATTCCGTTGCCGCCACCGACTCCAGCACTGCTGAAGAAAGACCTAAGTGCCGCACGACGTCTTGATTGACGACCTGCACGCCGCCGCTCGCAATGGCTCCCATCGCGAGTTCTTCATGACCCGGTACGCCAAGCTTTCGGACGACCATGACATCCAACGGAACGTGCAGAGCCGCGGCAATTTCGAAGGCGACCGGCACACCTCCCCGCGGAAGAGCCAATATCACGACATCCGGCCGATCCGCATAGCCGGCCAAACGCTCGGCGAGGAGTCGGCCCGCTTCGTGCCGATCGCGAAACACGCGGTCCATCGTCTTTTCTCCGCATCTCCTCGCTATTGTGAAGTGCCTGGAACCTGGGCGCGAACAGGCGTGTCGCTGTCGCGGATGAATCGAATATGAAAACCGTGAAACGACTTGGTAAGGACCGCTCGCACGATGAACGGCATAAAGACGAACAATGAAATGATCGCCGCGACACCGAGCGGAAGCAGGGCCGTCCACACCGACGGCTCGGTTCGCGTCAATTCCGGCATGAGAAACAAGATACACAGATTGACCGCAAACAGCAGCGCCAGAAAACCGCCGACGCAGCGCCAGAGCAACGTCCATCCGATCCGAATCGACTCTTGATACGTCGGTGCTTGCATCACCCCGCCCCTGGTCCCGGTTGTGGATTCGGCGGCAAAGGGGACGGCGGCGCCGGCAAGGGCATCGGTAACGGATTCGGCTTGGGGCCGGGGAACGGGTCCGTCGGTTTGGGAATCGGATCGGTCGGACCTGGACTCGGGTTCGGCGACTCGACCGCATGAGCGAAAGGGATGAGGCAACACACGATACCCACTCCTATCGCCATTCCCAGCGTCCAGCTTCTTCGCTGCATCATGTCCCTTCGCTCGTTCAACGTGAATCGTTATTCGAAACGATGTTCTTTCTCTCACCGGTTAACGAATACCGTTCACAGTGAACGTCTTCCGACGATTAACGACCCATCACGATGCCTTCGCACGAGCCATGGCCGGTTGCAGTTTTACCTTCATCCATCCCGGTTGCCGCGTATCGAACGCCTTGTACGCCTCAATCGCGGAGAGCAATGGCTCGGTCTGCGTCAGAACCTTCGCGGGATCCATCGTGCCGCGCCGCACGAGATCGATCAGCATTGGAATATAGCGGCGGTGATGGCAATTGCCCATCTTGACGGTCAGATTCTTGTTCATCGCCGTTCCGATAGGGAAGGTCCGCGCAGTTTCCGGATACACGCCGATGATGGCCAACGTGCCGGCTTTTGCTAACACCTCGACCGCCCATGACAGCGCGAGTGACGGCGCATCACCCGGATGCCAGTTGTCGCCCCGGGGGTTCGTCTTCTGTGCAACCTGTTCGGACTCGTGTTGAAATTGCGACGCCTGTTTTTGTGTCTGTGTCGTGGCAGGGCCTTCGTGTGGTTGCGTGGCATCGACGCCGACGGCATCGATGACCCGATCGACGCCGACCCCTCCCGTCAATCGAAGAATCACTTGCGTTGGGTCTTCCGCCTGAAAATCGATAACCTCCGCGCCCTGTGCCCGCGCCATGTCCAATCGCGATGGAATCGTATCGATAGCCAAAACGCGCGCCGCGCCGTGTAAGAAAGCACTCGCGATGGCAAATTGCCCCACCGGTCCGCATCCGAACACCGCCACGGTATCGCCGGCTCGAATCTCGGCCAAATCGGCCCCGAAATACCCCGTCGGCACAATATCGGAAAGCATGATCGCCTGCTCGTCGCCGACTTCATCAGGCAGCTTGATCAATCCGACGTTGGCGTACGGGACTCTCGCCCGCTCCGCTTGCAGACCGTTGAACGGCCCGGTCGTTTTAGGGCCGCCGAAAAAAGCGGTCCCCGCTCGCGGGCCGTTGGGATTGGCCTGATCGCATTGTGCAAAATAACCCGCCCGGCAATAGGAGCACGTCCCGCACGCAATCGTCGACGGGATGACGACTCGATCGCCCGCTTTCAAATTTCTGACATCCGGCCCCAGTTCTTCGACGACTCCCACGCCTTCATGTCCGAGAATCGTCCCGGCCTCCATGCCCGGCATCGTTCCTCGCACCATGTGCAGGTCCGTTCCACAGATGGCGCTGGCCGTCAGTCGCACGATGGCATCGGTTCGCTGCTGCAACGTGGGATCCGGCTCCTCGCTGACTCGGATATCTCCGACTCCATAGAAGACAACCGCTTTCATGGGGTCCTCGTTATTCGTTAAACGTTACCCGCGGAGATCATGAATCATTATTCTTTTCTCTTACGATTAACGAATAACGATTCACGAGCTTCTGGTCTCACGCCGCTCGGCCGCCGGCCTGGTCTTGCTGAGTACCCGTCTCGATCGGGATCTCCCGCCGCTGCCGTTTCGACTCAGGTATGGGAAGTGATACTTTCAACAGGCCGTTCTCAAACTGCGCCTTGGCCTGTTCGAGATTCGCCTCTTCGGGAACCGGGATGGTCCGAGAGAACGTGCCGTAACTGCGCTCGGATCGATAGAAGCCTTCCCGGCGCTCCTCGCGGTCGCGTTTGCGTTCACCGGTGATCATGAGTCCATTCGGCGTCAATTCCACTTTCACATCCTCTTTCCGTAACCCCGGCAACTCAGCGCATACGACAAACTGACCATCTTGCTCCGACACTTCAACTGGAGGGGACCAGAGAGCGCTCTCTTCCGTCATCGTACCCCACCGCGGGCCGACGCCTTCGAACAGCCGATCCATATCTTCGCTAAATCGACGCATCAATTCGAACGGGCTTGCCGTGAAAATATCCCTCGGCGTCAGCGCGAAAAATGGAGAAGACCTTTCCCGTTTCGTCAGACCGCCGGAGCGTTTTTCGGCGCCTCGTTCACCGGACTGGACCTGCGACTTATTTCGATCGGACTCTTTCGATGGCGTGTTTTTGATATCGACCTCCGCCATAACATTCCTCCTTTCCTTATGTCCGTTATTTGTCCGTTATTCGCAAGAGACTCTGCCGTTATTCGTTGTACGTTACTCGTTATTCGACAAGATGCTCTCTTTCTCTCTGACGATTCACGAATAACGTTTAACGATCCTTGCGACGCCTCCTATTGCCGTGGGCTAGCAGGCTCAGAAACACTTTCCAGCAATTCACCACTCAACTGGGTATCATTCGTCTGAACGGCAACATCTAACAAGCGCGCGCCGACGTTTGCCCCGGTCCGGATCCAGCAGATAC